>DAIOXG010000164.1:0-6130 GCA_036758085.1 Prevotella sp.
TATTTTAGAATTCGTTTCTTCAAAACCTATAGCCATGGCGTATGCTCTTGCGCTCATCGGTACAACAGACCACCATTCGGTTACCCCAGGGTGGGTGCTATACAATTATCCAGAAACAGAATTTGTTATCAGAAGACTTCGCAATACCCGATGTAAAGAAGAATGCGAATATTGCAACAAAGTTCTCGATGTATACCGTAACCTTAAAATATTTTACGGTTACGATAAATTCCGTTCCTACAACGGAGAACCACTACAAGAAAATGCCGCAAAAGCCGCTGTAGACAACAAATCTCTTCTCGCAATTTTCCCAACCGGTGGTGGGAAATCTCTTACATTCCAATTACCTGCATTAATGAGCGGGAAAAGCGTTCATGGGCTGACGGTTGTAATCTCACCATTACAGTCGCTGATGAAAGATCAAGTAGACAACCTTGCAGACCGTGGAATTACAGATGCCGTAACTATCAACGGACTGCTCGACCCCATCTCCCGATCACTTGCTATTGAAAGGGTCATGAATGGAGATGCCTCTCTCTTATACATTGCTCCGGAGATGCTACGCTCGAAAACGATTGAGAGAATCTTGATGAAACGCCACATCGTTAGATTTGTTATAGACGAAGCACACTGCTTCTCGGCATGGGGGCAGGACTTCCGAGTTGACTACCTATATATTGGTAAGTTTATCAAAGAATATCAAGATAAAAAAGGTGGAAATACAAAAATTCCAGTATCATGCTTCACGGCAACGGCAAAACAAAAGGTCGTACAAGACATTTGCGACTATTTCAAGAAATGGCTCGATGTCGACCTTGAACTATTCGCCTCATCAGCTTCAAGAACTAACCTGCACTATTCTGTCATACACGTAGACACAGAAAACGAAAAGTATGCAAGACTAAGGAGCTTGGTCATGGAAGAAAATTGTCCTACAATAGTATATGTATCGAGGACAAAGCGAACTCGTGAACTTGCCCAAAAGCTAAGTCGCGACGGCATGAAAGCTCTGCCATATAATGGAAAGATGGATGCCGATGAGAAAATCCAGAATCAGGATGCCTTTATGAGTGATAAGGTGAGAATTATCGTTGCCACTTCGGCTTTTGGCATGGGAGTGGACAAAAGCAATATCGGACTTGTGGTGCATTATGACATCTCCGACTCCCTTGAGAATTATGTGCAAGAAGCCGGACGTGCCGGACGTAACCCAGATTTGTCAGCAAAATGTTTTGTACTCTATAGCGATAACGACCTTGACAAACACTTCATACTTCTGAATCAGACAAAATTGAGCATCAGTGAGATTCAGCAGGTATGGAAAGCTGTGAAGAGTTTTACCAAGGAACGTCCTTACATCAACTGCTCTGCTCTTGAAATAGCACGTCAAGCAGGATGGGACGACTCCGTATCAGACATCGAGACCAGAGTGCGTACAGCCTTGTCAGCTCTCGAACAAAGCGGATATATCGAACGAGGAAACAACGTTCCCCACGTATTTGCCACAGGAATTACGGTAAAGACAATGGACGAAGCACGAAAACGCATCGTTGATTCTAAACTCTTCACTGGAAACGAAACAAAAAATGCAGTAAGGATAATAAAATCGCTTATCTCACAAAAGAATATTGCAAAAGCACAAGACTCTGAGGCTGAATCGAGAATTGACTATCTTGCCGACATCCTCGGACTTACAAAAAAGGAGATCATCTCTGCTGTGGAACGGATGCGGCAAAACGGCATACTTGCCGATACTCTAGACATATCTGCATATTTGCAAGATAATGGGGAAAATAGACATAAGGCACTTACAAAATTGGAAAGTTTTTCCAAATTAGAACGTTTCATTTTGGAACAGATTCCAGACAATACACTACATATTTCATATAAGCAACTTAACGAAAATGCCATCTGCAATGGCATAGAAACTTCAACTGAAAAGAATATTAGGACTTTACTGTATTTTCTTGTTGTAAAAGGCTATGCAAAAAAGAGAATTGACGAACAACGAAGTCTTATCATTACAACACAAGGCGACATCGAAGCTATAACGAACCGTTTTGAAAGAAGAATAGAAATATGCCGTTATATAATAGAATGGCTTTATGAACTGGCAAAAAAAGCTGAGAATAACCATAACAAAGAAGAAAGCAACGAAAATCAAACTGTTGAGATAAAGAATGGAGCAGTTCTGTTCTCTGTGGTGGAATTGCTTAACAACATAAAATCTAACAATATTTCCATATTCGTCAACTTCAACGACCTACAACTTGAGGATGTTGAAGAAGCCCTTTTATATCTTTCAAAGATTGGAGCATTGAAACTCGACGGTGGCTTTCTCGTACTCTATAATGCCATGAGCATACGGCGTCTGAAGGAAAACCGCCTTCAATATAAGCAAGCTGATTACCAAATGCTCAACGAATTCTACAAACAAAAAATCCAACAAATTCATATCGTCGGAGAATATGCCAATCTTATGGTAAAAGACTATAATGCGGCTCTACAATATGTGAGAGACTATTTTCAGATGAACTATCGGCAATTTGTCAACAAATACTTTAAGGGGGAACGTGCCACAGAGATAGAGAAAAATATCACAAAAAACAAATACAAGAAACTTTTTGGAGACTTGTCGCAACTGCAGAAAGACATTATCGCCGACAAGACTTCTCACTGCATCGTGGTGGCTGCCGGTCCCGGCAGTGGCAAAACCCGTGTACTTGTACACAAATTAGCATCGCTATTGCTGCTTGAAGACGTAAAACACGAACAGCTACTGATGCTAACTTTCTCACGTGCCGCTGCAACAGAATTCAAACAAAGGCTAATGCAGCTTATAGGTAATGCTGCCCACTTTGTAGAAATCAAAACGTTCCACTCATATTGCTTTGACCTACTCGGCAGAATTGGCAATCTTGACGAAGTAGACGAGGTGGTAAAAAAAGCTGCAATGATGATAAGACAAGGAGAAGTGGAACAGAATAGAATTGGCA
The DNA here is from genome assembly GCA_036758085.1 of Prevotella sp. Taxonomy (GTDB): domain Bacteria; phylum Bacteroidota; class Bacteroidia; order Bacteroidales; family Bacteroidaceae; genus Prevotella. The sequence goes on from DAIOXG010000164.1 coordinate 2,997, forward strand.
AAACTGTGCTCGTGATTGATGAGGCTCAGGATATGGATAAAGATGATTACGACCTGGTATGCGCTCTTATGGAGGCTAACGAAGAAATGCGTGTTATTGCTGTTGGCGACGACGACCAGAATATCTTTGAGTTTCGCGGCTCCAATTCCCAGTTTATGTATCAACTAAGCAAGATGCCAGGAAGTCGACTTGTTGAGATGACAGAGAACTTCCGAAGCACAAAACATGTTGTAGACGCCGCAAATGATTTTGTAAAACGTATTTCCCAAAGAATAAAATCAACACCAATTGTTTCAATGAGCAACGAAAGCGGATGTGTGAACGTTGTGGAACATCTCTCCTTTGACATCAATCATGAACCTATATTCATGTATCAGCCCGTTGCCGAAGAGGTTGTAAACAGACAACAAAACGGCAGTTGCTGCGTACTGACACAAACAAACGAGGAAGCGCTGATTCTGCTCGCACTTCTGAACAAATATGGAGTGAAAGCAAAACTCATACAATCTATGGACGGACTACGTTTTTGGAATATGGCAGAAGCAAGGTATTTCACAAAGTGTATCACCCAAAACATTTCGACTGTCCAAACGCCCACCATTACAGACGACTTATGGGAAATGGCTAAAGATAAAACTTTTTCAAAATATTTCCAAAGCAGCAGTCTTGCTTATCTGAAACGATGTATTAGGATTTTCGAATTGGCGAACCGTACTAAATATTACAGCGACTTTAGGGAATTCATGTTTGAATCAAACGTGGAAGATTTCTGCGACATTGCCGATGCCGATGTTGTTGTAAGTACTATTCACAAAGCCAAGGGCAAGGAATTCGACAACGTTTTTATGCTTCTAAAAGACCCAGAACATCCCAATGACGATTTATTGCGACGATATTATGTCGGCATGACACGTGCAAAAAAGAATCTTACCATTCATACAAATAGCTACTTGTTCAACAAAATACGTAACGACATATATTTTCTTGACAAGAAAGCATACAGTATGCCTGACGAAATCTTATTGCAACTTTCACACAAAGATGTGAACCTCGGTTTTTTCAGTAGATTTAAACAAGAAATTCTATCGCTCAGAAGCGGCGCCACATTATTGTATCATGACTGCCGTTTCCGTAATCCTGCCACGGGCAACGATATTGCCTTACTATCGATAAAAATGCAAGACAAACTTCATAAATGGGAAGCTAAAGGATATAAAGCCACTTCTGCTTCCGTACGCTTTATTGTGGCTTGGAAACCAAAGGGAGCACCAAAAGAGGAAAAGGAAACTGCCGTATTGCTTATTGATTTAATGATGAAACGTGACAGATAATAATATAAGGTAAGCTGCATCTCGGAATAAAAAATGAATGAATTCATTTTTTTATCCTCTCGATTTGCATTACCTTTGCCAAACAAAACTTTAAAATTTCGAAATGAGAAAATTATTCATTATTATATTTGCTTTTATTTGCACGGCAATTTCAGCGCAAATCTTCACTACAGACAGCTATAGCTCCATTCAACCCAAACGAGAAGTGAGGGCAGTCTGGATGACGACTATAGGCGGCCTGGACTGGCCACATACTTATGCCCACACACCACGCACAATAGAAAAACAGAAACAGGAATTTAGAAACCTGCTTGACCGTCTGCAAAAGGCGAATTTCAATACTGTTCTATTGCAGACCCGTATAAGGGGAACGGTCATTTATCCCTCGATATATGAACCTTGGGATGGGTGTGTGTCTGGAAAGCCCGGTACATCACCCGGTTACGACCCACTTGCTTTTGCCATTGACGAATGTCATAAACGAGGTATGGAATGTCATGCATGGGTGGTTTGCGTACCGGTAGGCAGACCTAACGGTAGCGGACCAAAAAATCTCAAGCGCAAGCATCCAGAACTACTGATGAAGATTGGCGACGAGATGTTTATGCGACCAGAAAAGAAGGGTACGGCAAACTATATAGCAAATATATGTCGCGAAATAGTCCATAATTACGACATCGACGGAATCCATCTCGATTATATCCGTTATCCGGAAACGATGAAGCTCACCATATCTAAAACTCAAGCAAGACAGAACATCTCTGACATAGTAAAAGCTGTGCATGATGCCGTAAAGACTGAAAAGCCATGGGTAAAGATGAGTTGCTCGCCTATAGGAAAACGAAACGACCTGAACCGCTATTGGAGCCGTGGATGGAACGCTGAGGATAAGGGTTGCCAGGATGTGGAACGATGGATGAGCGAGGGATGGATGGATCAAATCTATCCGATGATGTATTTCAGAGGAGACAATTTCTTTCCGTTTGCCGCCGACTGGAAGGAACGTAGCCACGGCAGAACGGTAAGTGCCGGACTTGGTATTTACTTTCTGTCGCCCAAAGAGGCAAACTGGAACTTTGACGAGATTCAGCGCGAAATGAACGTATGCCGACAGATGGGGATAGGAACGGCAATGTTCCGCAACAGATTTCTGATGGATAACGTAAAGGGACTATATGACTTTACCTTGCAAGAGCAGAATCTCTACCCTGCCCTTGTACCAGAAATGACATGGTATGAACATGAAGCACCAGGTATGCCAACTAATCTGTCGGTCAATAATGACAACAAAAGAATAAACATTTCATGGGATGCCCCACACTCCTCACTTCCCAATCCACACTCCACCCTATATTACAACGTATATGCCAGCGATGTTGCTCCTGTAAATATCAATGATCCACGAAACATAATTGCTGCAAGGACGAGCAAAGTGAGTCTCAACATTCCGCAAACTGAACATACAAAATATTTTGCTGTTACGGCAATCGACAGATACGGAAAAGAGAGTTGTCCTATACAGAGCAGCAAAAGTGAAGACGAGGAACGCAGCGATATCAGACAAGGTCTATTACGCAACGTCGGGAACTTGATTTATCTTCCCCATATGCCTTCGACAATTGATATTGAATACATTCTTTTCGAGAGTGCTACGGGCTGCACCATTACTTCTTATAAATACGCAAAATCATTAAATATCAGCAATATACCTGATGGAATGTACATTATCCGTTCTCTGTCAAGGAAAGGAAAGACACATCGTTTGGGATGGGTATTTATAAAAAGAAAATAAAGGGACTATAC
>DAIOXG010000165.1:0-6084 GCA_036758085.1 Prevotella sp.
TATATAATAATATGCAGAAAAAGGAGTATTTATAGCGTTTTTTTCCACAAAAAACGCTGCCCTTACCCTCTCTCTATCTTATTAATTGACAACTATTTACGCCATAGGCGTTAATGCTACTAACCATATCATTAGAGTTCGGGAGTTTTGAAAATTGGAGAGAAAGAAAATTGGCGAAATTTATATAGGGTAATAGCTTGAATTGGTAGATTTTTGGACTTTTGGAGAGTAGACTTTAGATAAAGTCAATGATTTTTAGGTAGTTACAGAAATCCATAGTTTTGGACTCCTGGGGACAGAAGTTTATTCTTTATCATGATGAATAAGGTCGCCACGCCTAACGGCGCGACGACCAAACAAATGTTTTGCGAACGCAAAAAGAATGCTATGCGGCTTACGCCGACTACTTATTCTTCATGAACTGGTTGGCCTTAGTCATGCTGTCATAGAGTTTGCCACGGCCATACATGTCTATTTTGGCTTCTATTGGCTGCTCCAGACGTTGCAGGAGCGCGTTTACGGCTTGCAAGAGGGCAATGTTTGTGTTTGCTTGTGCCAATACCGTTTCGTCGGTTGCAGACGATTGTGGGGCGATTGTAGCGGCTGATTCCGCAATATTTCCATTGTCGTAAGCCCGGCGACCGGAATAGTTGCGGTCGTAATTGACAAGAGCTTTGAGCAACTGAGGGTTGTTCATCATCATTGCCTGGGTTGTCTCTCGGCCGATTACCAACTCTGGGCCGTTCTCGGCTACCAACGACGGTTGGCCGTTGATGGTAGTGTCAGTAGGCTGAGTGAGGAGAGACACACCGTTGTGTGGCTTGTTGTCCTCGGTTGCCCAATAAAGATTGCCATCATTGCTAACAAACGGACGGAGGTCTTGCACGTTGCCGGAGTCGTAGGTGAGCATACCGGAAACAACCTTAGTATTCTTTCCCTTTGCATTCTCGTTTTTAGACTTGTCGCTGCCACCTATCTTGCTGATAGCGGAATTAAGCAAGCCCATGAGAGTTGCCCTTATTGCGCTATAAGCAATAAGACCGGCAATAGGACCAAGAGTACTGACGCACCATCCAAAGATACCTGCCGAACGAAGGGCTGCCATTACTTGCTGGTGAATACCTTCGAGCTGTTCCTCGGTCAAATTGTTTGCTTGCTGCGCACCGATCATTGCTGTTCCATTAGCGACCTCTGCTTGGAGTTTTGCTTGCGCAAACGCCTGCTGCATAAGGAGCAACTGCGTATAGTGAGCAGTAGTCTGCGCACGGTCTATCTGCTGCTGACTAATCATCTGCAAGGTGTTGGTGGCAAAAGTTTTTATCATCTGCTTTAAGGCTGTCTTCAATGCCTTGCGTCCTTCGGCTGCGTTCTCGGTCATAGTGGCAAAAGCATCGCCTACCGACTCGCCAAAGGATTGCAGCGGCCCCATGAAGGTAAGGAGCGAATTGTACTGCTCAAACATATCTCCTGTGAGCTTCTTGGCATAGTTAGCCTGTTCCGACATTATTGATTTTCGGGCATCAGCAAGCTGCAGCTCGATAGCATTGCGTTTTTCGAGGAATGAGTAGTATCGTTTCGCAAACTCCATGCGAGCCTTCATCAGCTTAAGTTCGGGATCGGAAGCCGACACCGACTCCATACCCATACGCTGACCGGCATTGCGATAACTGCCCTTGATAGCCACCTCTTGCTCGGCACCAGGCAGAGCTTTCTGGTAGTTCTTATAATAATCAGTCTTTGACCACCCATAATCATTCAGCTTCTTGCGCTCGTCATCTCTCTTCTTGCTTGCCGACTCATATTCGCCGTTGTACTTTATCAGTTCGAGATAAAGAGCCTTGAGATTTTGCACCGTTAGTTTTGAAAAATCGAATCCATCATTGGCTACAGACAGGAATTGGAGGAACTGATTCTGAAATTCCTCATTTTCCGGATTGAGACTATACAATACGGTAATAGACTCGCGTGCCTTAGTGGTCAGCTTATCAAAAGCAGCATTCATCTTTTCAAGACCTTCAGGAGAGTCGGCACGAATATTCTCGGCTGGATGTAGGAAACCTAAGCGGTCGAAATTGCTACGAGCATTGCGGTCAACAGCACCTGTATAGTCATGTTCGTTCAAAATCTTCTGTATCTCGCGCTGACGGGCAAGCAACTTCTCTGCTGCCTCACGCAATTCCTTAGAGCCATTGGCAAATATCTGGTCGAGCAATGCGCCGAGGTTTTCTGCAAGAGTTTTATTGTTTTCGCGAGAGAGGTCGCCGGACAGTTTGGTGAACAATTTATGAAGTTCGCCAACATCCGCCTTGCCAATAGATTCAAGCAGTTGCTTAGAAGTTTCCTCATCGTAAACCATCACATCCTCGTCCATGTGGGAATAGAACTCTTTCCAGCCATCACCAAGATTAGTAATAGACTGGCGAGCCGTACCAAGAGCACGATCCATCTGCGATTGCAGATAATCCAACTGTTCCTTCTGCTGTCCTTCGCTAACCTTCTCACCATCGGCGTTCATCTGAGCCACCCATTCCAGGTATTTACGCATTTGCTCCTCATAGAAAGCCTTGATGTTGGCGATAAGCGCATTGGCACGGTCTTTTGCTATGTTCTTTTCATCATGGTTAGGATTACCACCGGAACCAGTGTTTCCCCCGCCTTTACCACCACCAACTTTGTTACCGCCATTGCCAACCGATTTACCTTTGACAACAAGTTTTGCTCCAAATTTTTTATATAACGTGTTCTCTTGCGCAACAATATCGTTATATTCACGCTGGGCTTTGTCACGCTCCATCTCTGCTGCATACTTTTGCATTGCTTGTCCGGCAGCACCTGATGCCTGTCCACCCATCACAGCACCACCCGAAGTTACGGGCCTGCCAGGATTTACCTTCACATTGGTATTGGCATACGCTTCTTCCTTCTGCTGAAGTTTTAGGATAGCATCAACTTTTTTACGTCCAAGTTCAGCAAGTTTGGCACGTGCACCCTCCAACTCATAGAAACTCTGCAAACGCTTGAAGTTCTCCCCCCAAGCCTTAGTATTCTCTTGAACAGCTCCAGTCTCCGAGTTAATCTTTGCATTAAGATTAGGGATGGCTCCATTCAACTTTTTCATGGCTTCAAGGCGAAGATCCATAGAGGCTGTAGTATCGTGCATCACGTTGTGCAAACTCTTCAAGGATTCTTGCTCCTCCATAGCTCTGCGCCTGCCTTCCGCTTGAACCTCATTGAGCACTCGCTGTCCAGCTGACACCTGATTAAGCGAAGCCGTCCACTGGGCAAGTTTTACAACAAGAACTCCAGCAAGACCGATAAGTCCTCCCATTACTCCCATTTGCTTGACAAATGAAAGTTTATTGTACGAGGCAACCACTACGTCCCAAGCCTTAGCGAGAGAAAGCGTCTTTCCGGTCAGTCCGGAAGTAAACTCCGCCAACTTTGCAAAAGCTCCCGCTACTCCAGCCGTACCCAAGACAGTAATGAGTGTAGGCAGTAGATTAAGGAATAATTTCATGGAAGCCATAAGCAGCGTGATAAGCATACGCACCTCAGTCATAAACGTAATGTTATGAACGAGAGCGTCCACCATTTCATACCATGCCTTAGCCAAATCGCGCACCGGACCACTTGCTGCACCTGCCGAAACGAACTGCTTCTCAAAAAGGTTTGTAGCTCGCTCCATATATGCCGTAGCGGTCTCCTGCTGCATTTCATACTCCGTAGTAACAGCCGTACCTTCACTGAATGCCTTGTTAGATTCAGTAACGGCCTTGTCGAGCATACCTACTTTGTCTGCCATCGTAACCATGACCTTAGTAAGACGAGCGCCGTCCTCAGAGCCAAGATCCTTGAAGAGAGAGTTTAGCGCAAAAACGTTCTTACTTTCATGCATCTTATGGAATATGGTTTGAATAGCCTCCATACCTTTGCCTTCTTCAACCATCTTCTTCAACGATCCTTGCGCAAGGCCAAGGTCTTTTTCTATTGAGGAAGTTCCCTTGCGCAGCTCTACTACAAGTTTACCAAATGCAGTAGCTGCCACTTCGGGTTCAAGAGCCATTGAGTCAACAGCAGAACCGATAGCGAGAATGTCAGGTGTCGTAAGAGATGCTGCATCACCAAGCGCAAGCATACGGTTGGAGAAGTCAACGATTTTGCCCGAACAGGCCGTAGACGTAGATGCCAGTCGAAAAATGGCAGAGCCAGTTCTCAGCATAGCATCTTCCACGCCATACTTATCTATAAGGCCCGACACCTCAGTAATCTTAGCAAGAGCCGTCAACGCTTCATCGCCCAAGTCCTCTTTCAATGCGACGTTCACCTGGTCGGCAGCACGCACGAAGCCTGCCAAATCTTTAGTTGTAACGCCAAGCTTAGCTCCCGCATAGGCCAAGTTGTTTAGCTCTTCTATGCTTGTACGGGTCTCAATTTTAGAAAGTTCCTTAGACAACTGAGCCACGTCTTCTTGTGAACTTAGCGCAACCTTGCGGATATTGGTAAGCTGCTCTGCAAACTTGGCGTTCAGACGGAATATATCAAAGAGATATGTCTTGAGCATATTGAATGCTCCAAACAATCCGACGTATGCCGTGAGGTTCTTCAGCGCTGTCTGCCATGCTCCACCCTGCTTGTTGGCTGCACCCGTCGCCTCGTCGATATTCTTCTTCAGCTCCTTCATCGACTTCTGCCTGTCAGCAAACTCCTTGCTCTTAGTGTTGATTTGGTTCAGCTCTTCTTCGAGTTGCTTGTAGGCACGGCACAGTTCGTCGAGGGAAGCCTTGCCCTGCTTGCTACGGGCGAGAATGTCGTTGAGAGAGCTCTGCGACATACGGGTACCCTTGAGGGTCTGTTCAAGCATGGAGTATTGGCGACGGAGGTCTGCCACATACTTGCTGCCAGCAGGGAGTTGTTGTATCTTCTGCTGTATCACTTCCATCGTGCGCTTGATGTCTTCACCCGAAGCCTTGTTGGGCTCAGCCAACACCTGCTTCATCTGCTTCCAACTCATAGATGCCTTTTGCGTCTTCCCCGACACCGCCTCCAGTCGCTTTTCTATCTCCTGAAGGTCACGGTTATAATCGCCAATACTATCAGAGAATTTGGTAGGTGTATTGTCACGAGCCTCAGTAAGTGTAGCCTTTGCTCGACGCAAATCAGATGCCGAAGCATTACCATTGCTCACAGTCTGACGTGCCTCCAACACGCTCATCTTGCCCTTACGTCTGTCCTCCTCGGCTTCAAGCTGCTTCAGTATAGAGAGGTTCTGCTGATAGCCAGCATCCGACTTCTCCAAAGACCCTACGAGGTCGCGCTGTTGTTTGATAGCCTTGTCGAGCCATTGGTCGGACTGGTTGGAAACATTGCCTATACCCTTCTGAATATCAACAAACTGTCCCGAAATTGCGTTAAGACGCTTATCTATCTCCTGCAAAGCCTTGTTGTATTGCTCTATCTCGCCTACCTTATTAGAATCGGTCTTGTCACGCACCTCTGTAATAGTGGTCTTGGCTCGACGCAACTCTGAAGCATTGGCGTACTTATTAGAGGCAGTCGCCATAGCATCGTTCTTGCTCATCTTGCCTCTACGTCTATCTTCCTCGGCTTCCAACTGCTTCAGTATAGAATAATTCTTCTGATACTCGGCATCCGACTTCTCCAATGAGCCAACAAGGTCGCGCTGCTGCTTGATGGCTTTGTCGAGCCACTGGTCAGACTGGTTCTTTACATTCTTCAATCCATCGGCTATCTTAACATACTGACCCTCGATAAGGCGCATTTGGTCGCCCACCTGCTTCATCTCGCTTCGTATCTGCTCTGCCCTCTTTAGGTCGGCATCCGAACCGGTAAGTTTAGCGAGAGCCGCCTTACCCGAACCCATAGCGCGGCGAAGGTCACGGAGCTTAGTGTTGGTGAGGTCTTGCACTACCTCGCCCAGTCGCTTCGTGTCCTCGATATTGTCACGCTGCACTTGCGAGAGAGCCTTTAGTGTGCTCTCTGCCTTCTTACACTCAGCCGTATTAGCCTGTCCTGCGGCAGTCATCTTCTGAATGTCGGCAGTATATTTCTGCACAAGAGCGTCAA
>DAIOXG010000166.1:0-6055 GCA_036758085.1 Prevotella sp.
GAGGCACGAAGTGACTCTTTGTATTGCGTAAGATGTGGACGGGAGAGAGCTTGCTCTCTAACGGACACGTCTTACACAATACAATAAGCCGAAGGCTTGCAAACCGACATCGGGGGTTTTGTGGGTTTTCGTCTAAAAAACACCATCTAAATTGACGAAGAACCGAAAAATGAATGAATTCATTTTGTCCTCCTCTCAATTTGCATTATCTTTGCAGCGTCTTAACAAGACACATAGCATAATTGCATTAATACGACGTGCCGACACGACTCGCCTAAAAAATATAACAATATGGAAGCTATAAAAATTACAGAAATTCACTGGCATAAGAAATATAATCTTCTGAAAGAATATGTTACTGAACATCATCATCTGCCAGATAAAAAGAAAAGCGAAAACCGCAACCTACTTAACTGGTGGAAATACAACAAGCGGTGTGCAAAGAACGGTAAGCTGAGTCCTGAAAGGAAAAGACTGCTACAGGAACTGAGCGACATGAGAGAAGAACATTATCTGAAATTCTAAATATATAAATGGATTAACTCAAGTTCCTGATTTAACATAATTGGCTGAAAGCCATAAAAGCTCGTAGCCCAGGGCATCGCCCTGGGTATAACGATTTTGAAGCGAAACGCCCTGAAAGGGCAAAAGCATATGGAGAATTGGAAATATGATACTTTTTATGATACTTCTATGATACTTTTTTGTAAAACAAAAGAAAAGTATCATTCTATGTATATTCTTGGACAACAAGAAGTTATACCTCAAAAAGTATCTCAAAATGATACTTTGATACTTTTCTTGAAAAAAACTTTTCATGCGAGCGCGTAAGAGAAACGCAGGTATGATACGGGATGAATAGCAAATAAACATATTATCCGTTTATTACAAAACACTAACCTATACGTCTTTAATATACTATGACTAAATTGCGCAATTACATATTATTATCCGTTCTACTCGGAGGCATGATGCTTCCGGAATGGGCAACGGCACAGAAACGCTATCAGGTTGGAGTATGCGACTGGATGGTTTTGAAACGCCAGAAAATCGGCGAGTTCAAACTTGCACGTGAACTTGGATGCGACGGACTGGAAATGGATATGGGCGGACTCGGCAAACGCGACTCCTTCGACAACAAACTGCGGCAGCCGGAAATGGCACGTCTCTTTCGCCATACTGCCGACAGCCTCGGCATTAAGGTGGGGGCAATGGCTATGTCGGGATTCTACGGACAGAGCTTTGCCAAGAAGAACTCATGGCGATGGCTCATAGAAGACTGTCTGAATGCTATGGACATGATGAACTCCAAGGTCGCCTTTCTGCCACTGGGCGGCTGCGGCAACAACTGGACTGACTCGCTGCCACTGAGAAAGGAAATCGTGGCACGCCTTCATGAGGCTGGCGAAATGGCACATGCACGGGGAAAAGTGATAGGTATCGACACTCCGCTCGATGCGAAGGGGAACAAGAAACTGCTCAAGGAAATCAACTCCAAGGGGATAAGGATTTTCTATAAGTTCCAAACTGCCGTAGAACACAAGCGCGACATCTGCAAAGACATCAAGAAGCTGGGTGCTGAAAATATTTGTGCCATTCACGCAAGTAATACCGACGGAGTATGGCTGCGCCACGACAAGGCGATAGACATGCCGGAGGTGAAGAAGACTCTCGACAAACTCGGATGGACGGGATGGCTCTTCGTGGAACGAAGTCGCGATGTTAAGGAAGTGCGCAACGTGAAGAAGAACTATGGAGAGAACGTGAAATACCTGAAGGAAATTTTTGAATAAAAAAGAAATAAAATAACTATATATATGAAAAAGTTTTTTGTCATAACAGCTGCCCTGTTGTCATTAAACTTCATGGCTGCTAATGCTGTAGAACTGGATTCTAACGGGAGGGACCCGAAATACGTGGAGACTATCATGCAGCGCTCGAAAAAGGTTACCGATGCCCTGAAGATTACCGACACGGAGAAGGGGAAAGAGGTCTTGAACATCGTGGCTAACCGCTATTTCAAACTTAACGACATCTACTCGGAGCGCGACAGCATAAAGGCTGTTGCAAAGACTCTTACGGGCGACGCTAAGAAGCAGAAAATGGAATATGCAGAGATGCTGAAAGACCAGAAGCTCTACAAGAGTCATTTCGGATTTATCGCCGACCTCTCGGTTTACCTGACCGACAAAGAGATTGAAACCGTTAAGGATGTGCTGACTTATAATGTGGTGAATGTTACTTACTCGGCACAGTGCGACATGATTCCTACTCTCAAGGAGGAGGAAAAGGTGCAGATTATGGCATGGCTGAAAGAAGGCAGAGAATATGCCATCGATGCCGAGAGCTCCAAAAAGAAGCACGAAGCCTTCGGCAAATATAAGGGAAGAATTAACAACTGGCTCTCCAAGCGCGGCTATAACCTCACGAAAGAACGTGAGGAATGGGCTAAAAGAGTGAAGGCAAGAGGAGGAACGTTGTAAAATTGAAAAATTGAAAGAGGGGAAAAATTGAAATATTGAAAGAGGGGAAAAATTGAAATATATAATATGAGAAATAAAAAGATTTTTGATAACCTCCCTATGGGGGGACTAAGACTGATTTCCGCCGCATTGCTGCTTGCCGCAATCCCGGCTCATGCTCAGAAGAACGGTATTACGGACACACAGAAGAGTAAATTCGCTGTGGTGTCGTCTACTCCTGTGAGTGCCGTGAAATGGACCGGTGGCTTCTGGGGCGAACGCTTCGGAGTGTTCAGCGGCACATCGGTGCAGAGCATGTGGGAGACGTGGAAGTCGGACAAGGGACACGGATGGAACAACTTTCTTATCGCTGCCGGCGAGAAGAAGGGGAAACGACACGGACCTCCTTTCCACGACGGCGACATGTATAAATGGCTCGAGGCGCTGACTGCCGTTTATGCCGTTAACAAGGATCCGGAAGTGGGAAAGATTATGGACCGCTTTATCGAACTTATCCAGAAATCGCAACGACCTGACGGATATCTGCATACTCCGGTTATCATTGCCGAGATGAACAAACAGCAGACGGCTAAGGAGGAGGCTAAGGAGAACGAGACGATAGGCACGAAAGTGGGAACAGGTAAAGACGGGGCTTTCGGCAACCGTCTGAATTTTGAGACTTACAACCTGGGACATCTTATCACTGCCGGTATAATGCACAAGCGTGCTACCGGAAAGACGACTCTCTTCAACTGTGCCGTGAAGGCTGCCGATTTCCTGTATGATTTCTATAAGCGCGCCTCTGACGAACTGGCACGCAACGCCATCTGTCCGTCTCATTATATGGCAATAGCCGAAATGTATCGCGAGACGGGAAACCCGAAGTATCTTGAACTCGCCGAGAAACTTATTGACATCCGCGGCAAGGTGGAGAACGGAACTGACGACAACCAGGACCGTGTGCCGTTCCGCCAGCAGTATAATGCCATGGGACACTCCGTACGTGCCAACTATCTGTATGCCGGCGTTGCCGACCTCTATCTGGAGAGCGGCGAGGAGCAGCTGATGAAGAATTTGGAGTCTATATGGACTGACATCGTTACACGCAAGATGTATATTACCGGTGCCTGCGGTGCTCTCTACGACGGAACTTCGCCGGACGGCACTGACTATAAGCCGGACAATGTGCAGAAGGTACACCAGAGCTACGGCCGCCCTTATCAACTGCCACACTCTACGGCACATAACGAGACTTGTGCAAACATAGGAAACCTGTTCTTCAACTGGCGTATGTTTGCTGCTACCGGAGAGGCGAAATATACAGACGTGGTGGAAAACTGCCTGTACAACAGTATTCTATCGGGCATCAGTCTCGACGGAAAGAAATATTTCTACACCAACCCGATGCGCATGTCTAACGACCTGCCTTACACGCTGCGCTGGCCTAAGGAGCGCACGGAATACATCAGCTGCTTCTGCTGTCCGCCGAACACGCTGCGCACTCTATGCGAAGCTCAGGACTATGCCTACTCTATCGAAAAGGGTGGAATTTACGTAAACCTTTATGGCGACAATACTCTCAGTACGAAGATTGACGGCATCGGGGATATTGCTCTATCGCAGAAGACTGACTATCCTTGGGACGGAGCTGTAAACATCTCTGTCGACAAACTGAAGGGCAAGAAACAGTTTGAGATCAAGCTTCGCATTCCTGACTGGTGTACGGAAGGAGCTAAAGTGAGCGTCAACGGTGAGGAGCTTGCCATTGAGACCAAGGCTGGAACATACGCTTCCGTTAACCGCACATGGAAGAAGGGCGATGTGCTGTCTATCAATATGCCTATGCGCACTCGTCTTGTAGAGGCTAATCCTCTTGTTGAGGAGAGTCGCGGACAGGTTGCCGTACAGCGCGGACCTATCGTATACTGTCTGGAGAGCAACGACCTCAACGATGTTTCTATCGACGACATCGCCATTCCGCTCAACGCTAAGTTTACTCCTGTCGACATGACTATCGACGGTAGCCATATCAAGGCTCTCGAGGGCGAGGTTATAAACCGCAACGAGGCATCGTGGAAGGGACAGCTCTATCGTGAGGCTACTGCCAAGAAGCAGACAGTCAAGGTTCGTCTTATCCCTTATTATGCTTGGGGCAACAGGGGAAAGAGCGAAATGACCGTGTGGATGCCGACTTCGTTTTGAGTGAAGAGTGAAGAATCGGTTGGTCTCAACCAATTATGAATTAAGAATTATGAATTATAAATTAAATAAGAAAATATTGCTTGTTGGCTTTGCACTGCTTTCTATGACATCTGTCTTCGCTACCGACATCACGGTGAAGCCAGGACCTTATGCCATAGAGCAGGCTCTGCAGCAGGCTCGCGAGGAACGAAGGCTTAACGGCGCTCAGGATGTATGCATCCGACTGCAGCCGGGCACTTACCGTCTGAACCAGTCTATCATCGTTAGACCGGAAGACAACGGCACTCGCATTGTTGCCGAAGGCAAGGCGGTAATCAGTGGAGGTGTGAGGATTTCGGGATGGAAGAAACAGGGCAACCTGTATGTTGCCGACGTACCGGAGTTTAATGGCAGACCATTGGAGTTCCGCCAACTGTGGGTGAATGGAAAGAAGGCTGACAGGGCAAGGGATGTGGCAGACTTCGAGAAGATGTTCCGCATACGCAGTGTTGACAAGAAAAACGAGATTCTGTATGTTCCTGCTGCTGCCGTAAGGAAGGTTCTGAATGCGAAACATGCTGAGATGGTGTTGCATGAAATGTGGTGTGTTGCCAACCTGCGTATCAAAGGGATAAAGATTCAAGGCGACAGTGCCGCCGTGACTTTCCATCAACCGGAGAGCCACATACATTTTATGCACCCCTGGCCATCGCCTATGGTAACTACCGACGGACATAATTCGGCTTTTTACATTACCAACGATAAGGCTCTGCTCGACACTCCGGGAGAGTGGTATCTTGACGCTAAGGAACAAAAGGTGTACTATATGCCGAGAAAGGGCGAGAACATGGCTAAGGCTGATGTTGAAGTTCCTGCCGTGGAGACTCTGATGAGGGTTGAAGGAACACCTGACAATATGGTTAAAGGCGTGAGATTCGAGGGCGTTACATTCAGCTATGCCACTTGGATGCGACCGTCTATTGCCGGACATGCCCCGTTGCAGGCTGGAATGTACATGACGGAGGCTTATAAGCTGCGACCGAAAATGATACGTCCTAATGGCGACCACAAGCTCGACAACCAGGGATGGGTGGGCAGACCTGCTGCCGCCGTTACGGTTAGCTGTGCAGAAGATGTGGATTTCCGTGGCTGCACCTTTGAGCATTGCGCCTCTACAGGTGTAGAGTTTTATCTGTACACTAAGGGCGGAAGTATCTCAAGATGCAACATTCAGGACATCGGAGGCAACGGTATTCTTGCCGGCAGTTTCGGACCGGAGGCTCATGAGGCTCACTTGCCGTACAATCCTTCTGACAGCAGGATAATATGCACCGGACTGACTATCGACAATAATATAATTACGGATGTTACCAACGAAGACTGGGGATGTGTAGGCATCGGTGCCGGGTTCG
>DAIOXG010000167.1:0-6046 GCA_036758085.1 Prevotella sp.
TTTTCCGCCATCTTCAACGATAAAGCGGTCGCCGGTGAAGAACTCCACCCATTCACCTTCAGGCAGATAAATGTCGCGGCAGTTGTCGCTGCTCATGACAGGAGCAACGAGGAAGTCATCGCCGAAATAATACTCATCGTCGATATGCCAGCAGTTGTTGTCTTCCGGGTGATGGAAGATAAGAGCCTGAACGATAGTAGAACCGCTGTGGGTAGCCTTTTCACTCTCTCTTAATATATAAGGAATAAGCTTGTAGCGCAGTTTCCACCAACGCTTCACGAGCGGGGCAATATTAGGATAATGCCATGGTTCGCGCTTGTTTGTGCCGTGGTATCGGATATGCGAAGAGAAGACACCGAACTGCGTCCAGCGCATATACACGTCATCCTGTACAACAGAATTCATGAAGTTAGGCAGAGTGTGGAATCCCGGCACATCATGGCTCCAGAAGGCAAAGCCGGAAAGACCGAAATGCAATCCGCCGCGCAGCGAACCTGCAAGTCCCTCCCACGAACTGCATGAGTCTCCGCCCCAATGTAGCGGATAGCGCTGACATCCAGCCCATGCCGAACGAGCCCAAACAATGCCGTCGCCAGTTACCTCTTTAGTAATCTCGTATGCAGCCTTCTGATAGAGCAGGGCATAAAGATTGTTGAGCAGTTCGGGCGACATGTTCTCGTATATGGCATCCATGTGGATATTCTCTCCGAAGTCAGTTTTGATGCACTTCACGCCCATATCGAGCAGACGCTTGAGCAAGCCCTTATACCAATCCGTAGCCTTCTTGCTCGTAAAGTCGATAGTTCCGGCATAGTCGAGAGCCGAGAAGTTAGACCCCTCAGAATCCTGCTTCTTCGTCAGTTTGCAGATATAATTATTCTTGCGAGCCTCGTCAATCTGCTCCGCATCCTCGGCGACATACGGCAACTGCCAAAGCGACACCTTGAATCCTTTTTTGAGCATGTCTTGTACAAACTTCTTAGGGTCAGGGAAACGCTCCTCGTTGAATTTCCATTCGCAGAGCCAGTCAGTCTTAAACCATCCCGTGTCGAGGTGAATCACGTCGCACGGGTAATGCTCGCGACGCAGACGGTCGCAGATTTCATTCACCTCGTCAGCACTAAAATAAGTCATGCGACTCATCCACACGCCAAAACTCCATAATGGAGGCATCGACGGATATCCCGTCAGGTCGCGGTAGCCGCGCAGAATCTCTTCCACCGTGTCGCCACCGATGATAAAGGCGTCGATAAGAGCCTGGTCGCTCATAAACTCCACAGAGCGGGAAGACATACCGGCGAGCGATAGTTTGCTGTGTGCCGTGGTATGATAGAACACGCCATACATGCGACTGGAGATATAGAACGGGATATTCTTGTATGTGCGTCGGTTGTTCACGCCCTGTCCGTCCTGGTTTTTCAGGAAGAACGTCTGTCCGCTGAGATCCATTTTGGCGAAGCGTTCGCCCGTACCGGAAAAACACTCGTTCAATTTGCACTCAAAAGACAGAGTAGCACGGTCGTTCTTGCCATCCGTCTTACAGAATCCAAGAGGCAGAGCATCATATCTTGGCGGAGAGAAATGATCATAGGCGGCAAGTCTTACCTCCCGTTTTCCGTCAGGATAAAATCTAATGTCGAGAGTCTCCTGAGGGTCAGGGAGCAGTTCGCTCCATCTGTCAAGTACAGGTTCTTGTAGATTTATCACTGCGCGGCGAACCCCCTTGTCGTCAGAAACAATCCATTGATAGTCAATCAGTTCGGCATGCAGAGGAATACGTTTAACCCTTTTGCTCATCTGTAGCATTTCAGAGGAGTCAGCCGGCATTTCGCCGTCCATCCCCATAAAGAGTCGTATTATTCCCGGTTCATACTGTCGAATGACGAGCGTATGAATCTCCTGCGGTGCGTTAGTGTCAGGAGCCATATCGTTGGCGAGAACCTGTTTTTGGAAAGGAACGGTAACGAGAATGTCGCCATCTTTCGCTTCTACCTTGGTGGGCTTGTAAGCCTTCCAGAGTGATTCATTCTTTTTAAGGTCCTGGTCGAAATCCATGAAGTCGAACAGGTAATAGTTTGTGGGTTTCATTATATGGTGTTTTTTTGTTTTTTTTATTGGGAGAACTGGGAGAATTGGGAGAACTGGGAGAACTGGGAGGAATAAGACAAATAAGACCGATAAGAGTAATATTCATTCTTCATTTTTCATTTTTTATTCTTCATTCTTCATTTCCTTCCCGCAGCTTCTTTAATCTTTCTGTCAACCATCGGACCGTTGTTGGATATTTTCATATTCTTTCCGGGTTGGTTAAAGCCGATGCGTGTAGAGTCCGGCATCCAGTTGTCAGTTACCGTATATCCGTCGGTTGCTTCATCGAAATAGATATAGAACGCGCGGTCGTTAGTGGCATACGGAGCATTGTGTAAATCCTCGATTCTGTTACCGCTCATTACAGAGCCCGGTTGGTTAGAGAGAGTATAAATTCCGCCAACATCATACAGTTGTCTTGCAAAGTCGTGGATATAGTTGCCGATGATTCTGTTGCCGTGCATACCACTTTCGATAGGAGTCCATCCCCATCCCACGCAAATTCCGGAGTAGTTAAGGCGATGCAGCTCGTTGTGAATAATGTTGGCATTGCTCACGTATCCAGCATTAATCCCCACACACCCCCAATCCTCGTTGGCAACATCATAAATCTCGTTGTCGGCAACAGTAATGTTGTTGCAGATGTCATCATCAATCGCCGGCTTGTATGGCACATGCGTTTCAAACCCCTTGTCAGGGAAATGCCCCATCATGATTCCGCTTCCGCCGATGTCGCTAAAAGAGCATCGAGAAACGTTAGAGTTGTGGGTAGCCATTCCAAAATCGAGAGCCGTAGCACCGATATGCTCAAATCTGCATCCGTTGAAGTCAATTGCCGAAGCGTGCTTGATGCCGACGGCAGCGTCAGGCCTTGCTATCCACGCCTGATTCTCGAGCGAAGCCTTCTCCGGTAGTCCCGGTACCTCCAGCTTGTATGCGTCGAGCATTCTGAAGCCAGCCTGCAGAGTAACAAGTCCCTCGAAAAGAGGTCTTGTCCATGCCGCATGCGAGAAAGTAATGTTCTTGAACGCAATATTGTGTACGGTGCGTTCCCTCGAGCCGCAGATATCCATAATCCTTTCAGTAGCGGGGACAATAGCTTCCGCTTTGTTCATATCCTCGCCGTTTCTTGGCAGATAGTATATTTTTCCCGAGGGGTAGTCCTGATACCATTCACCCGGTTTGTCAAGCAGTTGAGGCGCATTAGATAGGAAAAACGAAGAATTTCCCTTATCTTCGCCAATAACCGGTTGAGGCCATGGGTGTTCAAACTCAATTCTGCTTTCCGGTTCGTGGAATGTAACCTTGCAGAGCCCTCTGCCAACATTCTTGATATCTTTAACCCTAAGAATAGCAATAGCCCATCGCTGGTGAACGGTCATTTCGAGCTGCGGCGCATTGCTGAGGTCTTTTTCCGGTGTAGGAATAGTGATAGATCTTGATGCCTTATCAAAGTCCACCATCCTTGTCATTTCGCCAGGAGCGCCCTGTTGTGCCCTTACAGCCTTCCTCCCTTCAATCCATAGCTGACGGGAGAAGACAATCCTGTTGCCAATCATAGGAGCATCAGCAACCCATACTCTACTGCGTATATTTTCCGGAATCCTTTTGTCGTCGCATCCCTTGTGCCATCCCTTCAAGCGCATTCCGCCGCTGAGAACCGCCGGTTTGTCGCCCTCTCCGCATATTACGGTAGGCGAACTTTCCGTCCCCGAATCCTCTGGTCTCAAGAAAAGAGTTTCTCGTATATTATACACCCCGCCTTTGAGATGAATAAAAATTCCCCCTTCACATTCATTCTTTTTCAGCCGTCTCCATTCTCTTGCCATTCTGATAGCAGCCGCCGGCGATTGTAGGGGCTGCAGCGAAGAACCGCTGTTGGAGTCGTTGCCGTTTGGAGCCACATAAATGTCGCCAGCAAAAGTCTTTGCTGCAAAGGCAAGTAAAATGGCAGATATGATAAATAACGTCTTTTTCATAAGTTAAATTCCAGGTTTCTTTAAAAAACTTAATGTCTTTTCTCCTATGACGTTCCACCTTATAGATATGTAACTATCCCCAGTCCTGTAATCTGTAGATATGAAGTGTGGAAAAAAGAAAACTACATGTTTTCATGAGAATAATTGTGCAGTCGCAACCTGTATTCCTTAGGCGAGACGCCGAATCTGCCCTTAACGAATTTTCCGAAGAATGAAATGTTAGGGAATCCCAGTTCATCGGCAATTTCCTTTATCGAGAAATCCGTATATTTAAGTTTCTGAGTGATAGCCTCTGCCAGGAAGTCGTGGATCCATTCGAGGGCAGTCTTTCCGCTCACCGCCTTGCACACCGTAGACAGGTATTTCGGTGTTACGCATAGTCGTTCGGCATAGGCTTTCACCGACCTGTCGTTAGATTCATAGGTCGTGAGCAGTTCGATGAATTTCTTGAAAAGAATTTCCCCCTGGCTGAACTGAGTCTTATTCTGAATATTGTCGAGCTTCGGCGCAATGATAGCCGACAGCTCGTAGAAAATACAGTGGAACAGCGATTGCATAATTTCCTTATGGTAGAAACCGTGTGGGTTTTCAATTTTATATGATAAGAGAGAGTAGTATTTTTCCAGCATCTCGCTGCTTTTCCTTTCAAGATGAATAACGGGGTTTCTCGAGACGAAAGTCATTATTCCCCAAATGTCCTTGCTCATGAGCAAGCTCTTCTGCATAGCCTTATACGAGAGTCCGATAACCTTTGACGAGAAATCAGCGGAGGTAAGACTATTGTTGACAAAGGTGTTCGGCGGACAAACCACGAGATCATCTTTCCCTGCCTTAATGGTTTTCCCGTTGAGGTCAGCCTGCATCATTCCCTCTTCGATATACACGATGGTTACCATTTCCAGCTTTACGGTATTTTCCAGACGGGGATGCTCATTGCTGTTCATGATGACGATGTCGCCATCAGAATAATTCACAAGACCGTTCTTTATCAAATAATCGATATTTACGTTGATTTCCTTTTGCATCATTTTAGCAGATATACTATTGAGGTTAAAAAATTATTTTTTGCAAAGATAGTTATATTGTCTTTATCTATACTTCTTTTTTATGAAATAAAAGTGTTCAAAATTTCTATTTAATGATTTTTAATGCTACAATAGTGGTTGGAAATCCCCCAACGATGCTTGAATGAAAGGAAAAAATGATAAATTTGCAAGTTATGTTTGAGAAACAACTTACATATGATGATCTGGATATCACGGACAAGGAATTGTTCGTGCAGATGGGGTATGGCGACAATATGCCGGGGGATGACGTGATTAAAGAACTGGAAAGCGTGAGGCGGGAAATAAGAGCATTCCTGCGTCCGCGCTTCTGCTTTATCTTGTTAGACGATGCAAGGCTGGACGTAGACAGGCGCCAGCTTGCGGTTGGCGACAAAGTGTTTGATATAGGCAGAATAATAGCAGCCCAGCTTCGCGGCTCCGAGGCATTCGCTTTATTCGCGGCAACGAGCGGCGTAGACTTTGAGCGCTATCAGCGCCGTCTTGAGCAGCAGGGCGATATGGTGAGAGTATTCATTGCAGATGCCTTTGGCAGCGTCATTGCCGAGAAGACGGCAGATGTCATGGAGCGCTGGTTGCAGATATATATCAACAGCAGGGGGTGGCTCCATACCAACCGGTTCAGTCCGGGATATTGCGGCTGGCATGTGTCGCAGCAGCAGATGCTGTTCAGTGAGTTTGGAGTAGACGAGCCGTGCGGCATAAAGCTCACCGATTCGTCGCTGATGATACCAATCAAGAGTGTCAGCGGACTGATAGGGCTGGGCAAGCACGTAAGAAAGCTGGAATACACCTGTGGATTGTGTGATTATGCCAAGTGTTATAAGCGCCGGAAACCGTCAAGAAAACACGGATAGTTGTATTCTGTATACTTCTAAGGCTTTTTTAATCAAAGGGTTAATTAAAACAAATATA
>DAIOXG010000168.1:0-6022 GCA_036758085.1 Prevotella sp.
CACTTTTTCAGGTGACCCGTATATTGCGACTAATGTGGCAAGTGTTTTCATGAACATAAAAAAATGTGTGGACAAATATAATAAAATGAAGTCATCTGCGTTAGTATAAAAGAAAGGAACTAAAAATATAATGCCTATGAAACATTTTACTTCAGAAGAAGCGCAACCGTCAAAGAGAACTCTTGACTTGATTCGCGCTATTGCGTACACATATAGGGTGATAAACCTTAATGGAAGAATGACTCCGTATTGTCTGAACTGAGATAGCGGGGGGGGGTAACGTATAAATAAAAAGATAATTCAGAGATGGCGACAATAATATCTCCGTCTTTGCTGGCGGCGGATTTCACAAATCTGCGCGGCGAGGTGGATATGATAAACAGAAGTGAGGCAGACTGGCTTCACATGGATGTTATGGACGGTATGTTCGTACCGAATATTTCGTTTGGCTTTCCGGTGATAGATGCTGTGGCTAAAATATGCAAGAAACCGCTTGATGTGCATTTCATGATAGAACAGCCGGAGCGGTATATTGAAAGAACGGCAAAGACTGGGGCTATGATGATGAATGTGCATTATGAGGCTTGTGTCCATCTTCATCGTGCGGTAGAGCAGATTCATGATGCCGGCATGAAGGCCGGTGTCACGCTAAATCCGTCGACTCCGATTTCCGTGCTTGAGGATATCCTGAGGGATGTCGATATGGTATTGTTGATGAGTGTGAATCCGGGATTCGGAGGACAGAAATTCATCGAGAATACGATAGAAAAGGTTGGTAGACTGCGGGATATGATTTGTCGCAAGAATGCTTCGGCACTTATAGAGATTGACGGTGGTGTGCAGGCAGAAACTGCCCCACGTCTTGTAAAAGCCGGTGCTGATGTCCTTGTCAGCGGAAGTTATGTATTCAAGGCTGCCGACCCTGTTGCTACAATCTCGGAGCTAAAAAGATTGAAGGATTGAAAAATTGAAAGATTGAAAAACAGGGGAAGATTGAAAGATTGAAAAAATGGAAAGATGAAAGATTGGATATGGGAATGTGAACCCCATTTTTTCAATCTTTCCATTTTTCCATTTTAATACCGTACTTCTAACGACATTTTGTTTTTCTTTGCCATTCGTCTCAGGTTAAGGATGGCATAATGCATACGTCCGAGGGCAGTATTTATGCTGACCCCGGTAGTTTCTGCAATCTCCTTGAACGGCATGTCTTGATAGAAGCGCATGAAAACAATCTCGCGCTGTGTGGGCGGGAGTAGATTCATCATCTTTTTGACATCGCTTAATACCTGGTCGTTGACAAATCTGTCTTCGATATTCGTTTCAAGACAGTTTGTGCTGTTGATGTTGGAAAGATCATTGTCTTCAGTAGGTTCCACGATGTTCTGTGCACGGTTGTCGCGATACCAGTCCATAATGACGTTATGGGCGATACGCATAATCCATGCTGAGAATTTGCCAGAGTCGATATATTTCCTTTCCTGAAGTTTCGTGATAACCTTCACGAAAGTTTCCTGGAAAATATCATTCGCCAAGTCCTGATCGTGTACGACAAAAAGTATATATGAAAACAATTTCGATTGATTGCGTAACAATAACAAATCGAAAGCCTGATTGTTTCCGTTTACGTATGACAATGCCAACTCCTCGTCGGTCATCTCATTTAAATTTATCATTTTATTCAAATTTTAGTGAAGTAAATGATGTTCCTATAGGCTCTGCAATTTTATTTATTGTTAATAATATATTTAATATGGTGTAGGTTCTAATTAATAGCTCTTGTCCCTTACACGCTTGCAAATTTATATATATTTGTTCGGATGACCAAATTTTTCTCTTTATATAATTGTTTTTCTTTGTTTTTTGCAAAAAAAGATATACATTTGCAGCGGATAAGACACTTGGTGTGTTTATTCTGTGAAGGAAGCGGAGGTGTGCCGTCGGCGCACTTAATAGGGAACGGAGTGTAAGTCTCCGACTGTCCCGCAGCTGTAAGCTCCTTTATTTTCCTTTGTATGATGCCACTGCCCGGATTTTATGGTTATGGGGTGGGAAGGCGCAAGGGAGGGGGGCGAAGTCAGAATACCTGCCTCTGCTTGTTGTTATGGCGGAATCTTCTCGATGTAAGGAGTGGAAGCATTATTGTTTGTTTATTTATGATGGCGTGTGGGGGGAGAAGTTTCACCTCTTCATGTGATGATTGCAGGCATGAGTGTTTCTGTATCTGTGGAAATCGGCAAGACTCGGTCTGGCTGCTGAGACATGCGTGTATTATTATATAAGTTTTTAATTTTGAATGGCGTTGCCGTGAGGCAACGCCATATTCGTATTGTCATTATAAGGGGCTTATTTCTCTATGTCGTAGAAATAAATTTCCTTTATTCCCGGTATCTTCAGATATGTGGTTTTCATGCCGCATACCGTGAGTTGCTTTCCGTAATTCTCAGGATTCCACACAAGGTTTAGTTCCTCTCTTGTGGCAGATCCGCTCTTTAGCTGTATTGATATTACTTTTGTCTTGTCGCTTTCGCCCTGTTTGTCGGCGAGCAGCAGTGCCGTTTCGTATTTGAACGGTTGTGTGAAGTTGTAGTCATAACCTTTTGCTCCCGTTGCGGAACCAACGATGTATCCTCTAACGAGTACGGTCTTGTTGTTTTCCGTTTCCATAAACTGACTCACGCTGACAGTGTCGCCGTCTTGCCAGTCGTTTCCTTTATTGACTCCGTCGTTTATCCATCCGCCGTTGTCGTTTTTGTCGTGTGAGGATCCGTTGTTTTTGTTTTCCGTCTTTTCCTTCTCCTCCTCTTCGTCGTAGACAGGTTTTTCGCACGCCATAAAGATGGCGGACAAGATGGTGAGTGTTGTTATTGTTGTGGCTCGTTTCATTCCGGGTTGATTTATGTTGTTCCTTAACTAATGGTGTTTGATAGATATGATATTGCAAATGTAGCAAAAAAATCATTACCTACAAGTATTAATTCAGATAATTTCATGTTCATCCAAAATATTATCACTCCAAATATCGGAAGAGCCAAACGTTTATGGATTGGAGATTGTTTGTCTGTAACTAAAAGAGGTTGGCGCAGGATGCTACCAACCTCGATAGATTTCGTAAATGGCGAAATCATAAATAAGATGCCGCAAATATAGGCCTAACTTTTCATATATGCAAGAAAATGCGGATTTAATTTTCTAATTTAACATTTTGCCCATTATTCCTCCTCATCATCCCACAATGCATTATGATGTTCCTTTGAGAACATTTCCTGATTGTCTGGATTTGTATTATTGGGTTCGCCGCCGTCGCCCATCGCAGTTCCTGCAAGCATTGGTTCGACATCAATCTTTTCTGTATTGATAGAAGGACAGATATAATTCTATAAAATCAAATGTAAAATGCAAATAAACCTTATTTTTGCTCGTTAATTTAGTATATATATATAATAATGTGTATCTTTGCAAAGACAATGTTGCAAACGTTAGAATAAAAACTTAAACCGAATACATTCAACAACTAAAATTTATGAAAAAGCTAAATGCACTTTTCTTATTGTGCCTGTTTTTTCCACTCACTATGATGGCATCCGTATGGGATACCGAATACAAGCAAGTGGAGCAGAGCATCAGAGAGCCTAAGTTTCCTAACCGCACATTCAGCATCACCAAGTATGGAGCATCGCTGAAAAATACTGCGGCAAAGAACCAAAAGGCCATCAACAAGGCTATTGAAGCCTGCTCGAAGGCAGGCGGCGGTAAGGTAATCGTACCTGCCGGAACATGGAAGACTGGCGCAATACGCTTGCGCAGTCATGTAAACCTGGTAATCGAGAAGAACGCAACACTATTCTTCGAGTTCGACCGCAGTCTGTATCCCCTCGTAGAAACACGTTGGGAGGGACTCGACTGCATCAACTATTCACCACTTATCTATGCATTCAAGGAGACCGACATCGCCATTACCGGAGAGGGTGTCATCGACGGAAACGGTTCCGACGATACCTGGTGGCTCATGAGCGGAAAGACTCCGAAGAGCCGCGACGTTGAGGTGAAGGAGAAACAGCAGAACCCTGGCGGACGTGCCGACCTGCTGAAGATGGCAGAAGAAGGCGTACCGGTAGAGAAGCGCGTGTTCGGTCCGTGGAAGGGACTGCGCCCGCAGACAGTAAACCTGAACCAGTGTGACGGTATTCTTATCGAGGGCGTGAAGATGATTCGCTCTCCGTTCTGGGTAATGCACCCATTGTTGAGCAAGAACATCACAGTGCGCCGTGTGCATGTGGAGAACCACGGACCAAACGGCGACGGATGCGACCCGGAGTCATGCGAGAACGTACTCATAGAGAACTGTATCTTTGATACCGGCGACGACTGTATCGCTATCAAGAGCGGACGTAACGAAGACGGACGCGAGGGCGGAAAAGGAAAATATGTAGGTCGTCCGAGCAAGAATATCATCATCCGCAACTGCGACATGAAAGACGGTCACGGTGGCGTGGTGCTCGGCTCAGAGATTTCTGGCGGTTGCAGCAACGTGTTTGTTGAGAACTGCACAATGGACAGTCCTGACCTCGACCGTGTGCTCCGCATCAAGACAAACTCATGTCGTGGCGGAATAATCGAGAACATATACTTCCGCAACGTGAAAGTAGGTCAGTGTGGCGAGGCAGTATTGAAAATCAACACAAACTACGAGCCGAAGGAAGTTGGTCGCCGTGGATTCTACCCAACCGTTCGTAACGTGTATATGGAGAACGTAACCTGCCAGAAGAGCAAGTACGGCGTGATGATAGTAGGTTTCGACGACCGCAACACTATCCACAACATCAACCTAAAGAACTGTAAGTTTGACGGAGTTTACGGCAAACCGGTATATATCACCGGACAGACCGACCAGCCAAACTACGAGAATGTGGTAATCAACGGTTCGCAAGTACTCTCACAGGCACCATACAAGACCTACAGTCAGTGGATGGCAATGTCTGAGATTCAGCGCAATCCGGATCCTGTATATCTTGACTTCGCCAAGAACCCTAAGTGGGGCTATGTAACAGGTATCGAACTGGAATCTCTCCTCGACGCATACAACTCATGCAAAGACGAGAGCATCATCAATTATCTGAAGCAGTATCCGGCAAAGATGATAGACGAGAAGGGAAACATCACAGGTTACGACTATGCAGCCTTCAACCTCGACAACACCCGTCCGGCACGTTTCCTCTTGCGTTTCAACCAGCTCTTCCCGGAGAAGAAAAACGAGCTCGCCCTGAAGACAATCTTCAAGCAGCTCGAGAAGCAGCCACGCACAACCGACGGCGTTTGGTGGCACAAGGCAATCTATGCTTACCAGGTATGGCTCGACGGCGTGTATATGGGACATCCGTTCTATACCATGGCAGCTCCAATATTGAAAGGCGAGAAGAAGGCAAAGAAATATTACGACGACTCTTTCGAGCAAATCTCAAAAACCTTCAAGCGCACTTACGACGAGAAGACAGGTTTGTGGAAGCATGCTTGGGATGAGACAGGCGAGATGTTCTGGGCAAACAAAGAGACAGGACTCTCACAGCACACATGGTCGCGTGCCCAGGGTTGGTATGCTATGGCAATCCTCGAAGTGCTCGATGCTCTGCCAGCAGACTATGCACACCGCCAGGAGCTCATAGACATGCTGAATAAGGTGATGAAGGCCACCGTGAAGTATCAGGACAAGAAAACCGGTCTGTGGTATGACGTGATGGACGTGAAAGATTCTCGCAACTACCTTGAGGCAACAGCATCGTCAATGTTTACATACGTATTGCTGAAAGGCTCTCGCCTTGGCTATTTCGACGGCAAGCTGAAAGAGGCAGGCATCAAGGGATACAAGGGAATCCTGAACAACTTCGTGAAGGTAAACCCAGACAAGACAATCTCTCTCACCCGTTGCTGTGAGGTGTCAGGACTTGGTCCGGGCGTGAGCGCAAAGGTACTCAAGGCAGCTCCAAAGGTAAAGGAGAACAAGCGCCGCGACGGTTCGTTTGAG
>DAIOXG010000169.1:0-5975 GCA_036758085.1 Prevotella sp.
AAAAATGAGTACCTTTGCACCGGAAAATTACATCATAAAAGAGAAAATGAACAACAATCGTCCGCTTATCGCACACATTTGCATATTTTTGGCGTGTGCATTCTGGGGGCTGATGGCCCCTCTCGGCAAGGACGCAATGACCCACGGCATTACAGGTCTCGACATGGTTTCGTTTCGTGTTGCCGGTGGCGCCCTGCTATTCTGGATAACATCATTCTTCACTACACGTGAACATGTTCCGACTAAAGACAAACTGATGCTCATCGGTGCCGGCATCTTCGGTCTGGTTTGCAACCAGTGTTGCTACACCGTTGGACTGAGCATCACCTCGCCAATCAACTCGAGCGTGGTAACTACCTCCATGCCAATCTTTGCCATGATTCTATCGGCAATAATCTTGAAGGAGCCTATCACCGGGAAGAAGGCCCTCGGCGTGCTCTTCGGATGCACGGGAGCCGTAGCCCTCGTCATGTCGAGCGCCAGTGCGGCAAGCGACAAGGTGGGCGACATCCGCGGCGACCTGCTCTGTATGGCGGCACAGCTGTCGTTTGCACTGTATCTCGCCCTGTTCAGCAAATTGGTAAGGAAATACTCCGTGATAACCGTGAACAAATGGATGTTCACATGGGCTTCACTGATAATCCTGCCGTTCACGCTGCCTCATGTGGCAACGATAGGCTTTGATGCCGTACCTACTCAGACTTGGCTGGAGACGGGCTTCGTGGTGTTCTTCGGCACCTATCTTGGATATATCCTGATGATGGTAGGACAGAGCACGCTGCGACCCACGGTGGTTGGCGTGTACAATTACGTGCAGCCTGCCGTCAGCGTAACGGTGAGCATACTCACCGGCATGGGAGTGATGACCCTGCAGAAGGGCATCGCCATTCTGCTCGTCTGTCTCGGTGTATGGCTCGTGATAAAGAGTAAGTCGAAGGCTGACATGGAAAGGGAGAAGGCAAAGGAACAAGTTGCTGCCGACAATAATACTACAACGGAATAATATCACCTTATTCAACAAAACAAGAACATGTCACAGAAAGAGAACAAACTTCTTGCAAAAATACGCAACGGCGAATCTATGACCGACAGGGAGAAACTGCACCTTATCGTGCAGCTGAGTATCCCGTCGATTCTCTCACAGCTGTCGTCGATACTGATGTTTTATATCGACGCATCGATGGTGGGGTCGCTCGGTGCCAAGGCTTCGGCGGCTATCGGACTGATTGAGTCTACCACTTGGCTCTTCGGCGGTATCGCAAATGCGGCGATTATGGGATTCTCCGTTCAGGCGGCACACTTCATCGGGGCAAACGACATGAGGAAGACCCGACAAGTGTTCCGACTCGGACTGATGACGCTTGCTGCCATGGCTTTCGTTCTCACTACCTTGTGCGTTTGCATTGCCGAACCATTGCCGTATTGGCTTGGAGGCGGTGCCGACATCGCTCCGCTGGCAACAAGCTATTTCCTTATATACTGCTCATCGCTGCCTATATATATGATAGGTATGATGGCTTCTGCCATGCTCAAGAGCTCCGGTAACATGAAGGTGTCGAGCATGAT
The DNA here is from genome assembly GCA_036758085.1 of Prevotella sp. GTDB lineage: Bacteria > Bacteroidota > Bacteroidia > Bacteroidales > Bacteroidaceae > Prevotella. The sequence continues at coordinate 1,567 of DAIOXG010000169.1, forward strand.
GAGTATTGCCATGTGTGTGCTCGACGTGGTGTTTAATTTCATCGCCATATTCCCGTCGAGAGACATCGATATTCTCGGCATGAGCATCCACGTGCCCGGACTGAACATGGGGTTGCCGGGAGCGGCACTCGGCACGGCGGTGGCTTTCCTCGTAACGGGTGCCACGCTGATATGGATTGCAGCTCGCCATGCCCCGATGATTTCGCTGAAAGGCGAGAAATGGATATGGCGGCCATGCGGCGACTTTATGCGCAGCGCATTGAGGATAAGCAGTCCGATGGCTCTGCAGTATGTTCTCATGAGCGGTGCCCAGATTGTGAGTACCATGATTGTGGCTCCGCTCGGCAATTTCGCCATCGCCGCCAACACGTTTGCTATCACGGCAGAGAGTCTTTGCTATATGCCGGGCTATGGTATCGGTGAAGCGGCGACAACGCTTATCGGACAGAGTATCGGGGCTAACCGCCGCGACCTGACCAAGCGTTTTGCCTATATGACCATCGCCCTCGGCATGGTTATCATGGCTGTCATGGGAGGCGTGATGTATGTTTTCGCACCGGAGATGATCGGCATTATGACGCCTGTTACTGAAATCAGGGTACTCGGAGTCGGTGCGCTGCGCATCGAGGCATTCGCCGAACCGATGTTTGCCGCTGCCATCGTGGGCAACTGTATCTGTATCGGTGCCGGCGACACGAAGGTACCGTCGGTAATGAACTTCGGCAGTATGTGGCTTATCCGTCTCTCGCTTGCCGCATATCTCGCCCCGAAATACGGACTTGCCGGTGTATGGTTTGCCATGGCTACGGAACTTATCTTCCGCGGCATCATCTTCCTCATCAGGATTTACCGCGGCAAATGGATGTACAAGCATGCAACGGCAACGGAATAGGAATGTAGAGTTTAGAGTTTAGAATGTAGAGTTATTCTCGCTTCGCTACGATTTAGAATTAAAAAATTTAGAGTTCTGAATGATTCAAACTCTACATTCTTAACTCTAAATTCTAATATTCACTGCAAACGTTTACGTGGTATTTTGCCACTAATTGTATTATGACATGAAATATTTTGTATAGCTTTGCAGAAGAATCACACAACGTTTTTACATAATTTATCTATCAAACAAATTAAAAAAATGAAACAAAAAATGAAATGGGGCATATCATTATGTCTCGGTGTGCTATGTGCTCTTAGCACAAGCATCAACGCGAATGCAGCTACTTCGAAGAAGACGGCAGAATGGAACTTCGAAAAAGTTAAACCGTCAAGTCTTGCCGGACTGAAAATTGAAGGTACACAAGGAAAAATTCCGTCTACTCTCGACGGCATTCAGATCTACTGCATCGCACAGTATGGCAAATTTGCACAGCGGACAAAGGACGCACAGGTTAATGCCAAGACTACTCTGCGCATTCCGGTAACGGCGAAAGGTGATGCCGTAACCGTGAAGAGCACCAAAAACAACCATAATTATAATGTTGGAGGTAAGGCAGCCACTGCCGATGCCACTACTTATAAAGCTACCGACAATGATGTAAAGACAGGATACGTTGTGGTATACGCCACTGGCAACTCCTATCTGAAAAGCATCAAGGTTACTCTCGCAAAATATGTTGCACCATCAACATCTACTGACACCGGTTCTTCGTCTACAGGTACAACAACCACAACCAAGCCTTCCACTTCCGGAATGAGTAAATATGATGCCAACGCTCCTGTTGGCTGGGGCACAGTGGGCGGAAAAATTACTGGTTCTTCCGACAAGAACGCTGTTATAGTAACTACCGCATCTGAACTTATCAGCGCCATGAGCGGTACCGATGCCAAGACTATCTACGTAAAAGGTACTCTAACGTTCAGCGGACAGCTTGCCGTGAACGGAGCACAAAACAAAACCGTATATGGTCTGCCGGGTTCTGCCCTCTCTAATCCTACACATACGGCAACGGTGGACAAAACTGGTATCCTGATGCTCAAGAACTGCAAGAATATCATTATGCGCAACCTTACTTTCAAGGGTGCCGGTGCTTACGACATCGACGGAAAGGATAACCTTACTGTGCAGAACTGCCAGTATCTGTGGGTTGACCACTGCGATTTCCAGGATGGTGTTGACGGAAACTTCGACTGCAACAACGGTTCTGACAATATCTGCGTAACATGGTGCCGCTTCCATTATCTTCTCAAACCGTATGCCGGAGGCTCTGGCGGCAGCAACGACCACCGCTTCTCTGACCTCTGGGGTGGCAGCGACAAAAATACAAAGGACCTTGGTAAACTGCGCACAACATTCGCCAACTGCTGGTGGGACGAGGGATGCCGCGAGCGTCAGCCTCGTGTACGCTTCGGACAGGTTCATATCATGAACTGTCTCTACTCTTCTTCAGTATCAAACTATTGCATCGGTGCTGCATACCGCAGCAATATATATGCTGAAAACTGTGCCTTCACAAGCAACAACGCCAAGAAGACTCCTTGGAAGCGTTACGCTACAGCAAAAGGCTACACCGATTATAATATTACGATGAAGGGATGTCTGGGAGCAGCCGACGAGCAACAACACTCAGGAAATATCGCATACTTTATACCTTCTAATTATTATAGCCTTAAGGCATATTCTGCAAGCGAGGTAGAGAAAGAGGTTTCTACTTATGCCGGAGCAACTCTCAATATCTCGACTGCAACTAATAAAGCTATGGCTCACGGCAGCACAACGGCTATCGACGAGACTTCTGCTACGGCTGAAATCGTGGAGACACGCTATTTCACTATCTCCGGTTCTGAGATTCCGGCTCCACAGTCTGGTCTTAACATCGTGAAGACAAAACTGAGCAACGGCAAGACTGTTGTAAAGAAGATTATGATGAGATAATATCATTGCACAATACCATATAAAAAGCGGCTGGATTCTACTAATAGATCCAGCCGCTTTTATTATATATCTGCTATCTTAACGAAAAGAGCGATTATCAACAATATATCAATACTTGTTATATGATATATTCTCTTCCTTAAACTTGTCTTTCGGTTGAGGATTCTCACCAGGATATCCTATAACGACACAACTGAGCGGAATTATCGTTTCCGGCAATTCCAAGACCCTGGAGATAGCCAGGCAACGGTCTTCGGCTGGATAGACGCCAGTCCAGACAGCACCAAGTCCCATGGCATGAGCGGCAAGCAGAATATTCTCCGTTACAGCCGAACAATCCTGTATCCAGAAATCCTTTCCGCCACCCTCTATGGTCTTTTCCATATCACCGCAGACCACGATGGCGAGCGGTGCCTTCTTTAGCATCTTGGCATGAGGATTAGCCACGGAAAGGGCATCAAGCACATGCCGACTGTCGACCACGACGAAATGCCACGGCTGCTTGTTCATCGCTGTCGGTGCCGCCATTCCGGCACGCAGCATCTTTTCTACTTTTTCTTTTTCCACAGGCTTCTGCTGATAGTCGCGAATGCTCGTACGGGTGGCTATGTTGCTGAGCACAGCATCCTGCTTGTCGACATTCTCTGTTGTCTTACTGTTCAGTTTTATTCCAAGCAATACTACTGCTATTGCAAGAACTACATTTAAAATAATTGCCTTGTTCTTCATATATATTTTTATTTATTGAGTTTCAGTTCTTCAGATTTTTAATTTCTCATCAATGTTCCCGTAGGACAAACGAAGCGACAATACGGGCGACCAATGAATACAGAAAGAACGAGTATCAATACTGCAACGACAAGCATAACGACAGATGCAGAACTATAGATAAACGCTGTGAAAAGTTCATAATCCATCCATCCTATTGTTATTCCGCCGAGCATGAGCAACATCAGTACTCCCCACAGCAGCAAGCGGAAAACCATCAATGCCTTCTGCGTCTTTTTGCCAACAGCGAGTTTCCGATGACTCAACTTACCCATCAATTCCTGTGCAGAACCCAATGGACACACGTTAGCGCAATAATGTCCGGATCTGCCAAACACCGGATATACAAATGCAACGACAAGCATCAGCAAAGGGGCAGCCATCGATGAAAGTGATGCAAGAGAAACTCCGTTGGAGAAGACATTGAGCATCATGGCATACGAAACAAACGTTCCGCTCCACAGTCCGAGTACTGCCACATTCAACACGAGCTGCACGTAATGCCACTTTCTGTTTCTCCACAACAACGGCACTACGGCTCCAAGAAGAACGACCAGTAACACGATTATATTCTGAGCGCTCCACTCCATTCCTTTATTTTCAGAAGTGGTATTCTTCTTAACATATTGTAGGGCACGGTTCATATTCCCAATGATAGCCTTAGAAGAGAAAGTTGCTCCCGATACAGCATCGACCTGCATACCGAGAGCCTCATCTACTGTTTTTCCTTCCCATCTATGCAACAGAGTGGAAGCCTCTGCAAAGAAGT
>DAIOXG010000170.1:0-5943 GCA_036758085.1 Prevotella sp.
AAGGCGAACTGAGCTTTGCAGCCCGTCTGACAGAGCCCAACAGCGGCAGGACAATGGAGGTTTACACAACGGAGCCTGGATTGCAGCTCTATACAGGAAACTTTGAGAACGGAATAAGCGGAACTCACGGATCAACTTATCCAAGAAGAAGTGCCGTATGCCTTGAGGCACAGCACTTCCCAGATTCTCCTAACCATCCGTACTTCCCGTCTGTAGTGCTCCGTCCGGGACAGCAGTATAAGCAGACCACTATCTACAAGTTTGGAGTGAAGAAATAACTAACAACTAACTATTATATAAATTTTATCTAAACTATTCAGTATGGAAATAGAATATGTAAGAAGTCGCTTTATCAAGCACTTCGACGGACAGACAGGAAGCATCTACGCTTCGCCGGGAAGAATAAACATCATCGGAGAGCATACCGACTATAATGGCGGTTTCGTGTTCCCGGGAGCTATAGACAAAGGAATAATGTGCGAGATTCGTCCGAACGGCACAAATAAAGTGAGGGCTTACTCTATCGACTTGAAAGACCTCGTGGAGTTTGACGTTGACGACGAGAAAGGACCTAAGGCAAGTTGGGCACGCTACATCTACGGCATCGTGCAGGAGATGAAGAAGCTCGGCGTGGAGGTGAAGGGATTCAACACGGCTTTCGCCGGAGATGTTCCGCTCGGAGCTGGTCTTTCTTCATCGGCAGCCCTGGAGAGCTGCTACGCCTTTGCACTCAACGACTTGTTTGGCGACAACAAGGTGTCTAAATGGGACTTGGTTCTGGCTGGACAGGCTACGGAGCATAACTACTGTGGAGTGAACTGCGGTATAATGGACCAGTTTGCAAGCGTGTTCGGCAAGGAAGGAAAGCTGATGCGCCTCGACTGCCGCAGTCGAGAGTTCGAATACTTCCCGTTTGAGCCTAAGGGATACAAGCTTGTTCTCGTTGACTCTGTTGTTAAGCATGAACTTGCATCGTCGGCATACAACGACCGCCGCAAGAGCTGCGAAAACGTAGTGGCAAAGCTCAAGGAGAAATATCCGGAAAAGACTATCGAGACTTTGCGCGATGCTGACTGGGATATGCTGCAGAGCGTGAAAGAGGAAGTTAGCGACGAGGATATGAAGAGAGCTGTTTACGTGTTGGGCGAGAAAGACCGCGTGCTTGCAGTTTGCGACGCTCTTAACGCCGGCGACTACGAGACGGTTGGCAAGAAGATGTATGAAACACACCATGGTCTGAGCAAGGACTATGAGGTTTCTTGCGAAGAGCTCGACTTCTTGAACGATATCGCTAAGGAAAACGGCGTGACCGGAAGCCGTATCATGGGCGGCGGTTTCGGAGGATGCACAATCAACCTCGTGAAAGACGAACTCTACGATAAGTTTATCGCTGACGTGAAAGAAAAATACACGGCTAAATATGGCAAGGCACCAAAGATTTACGACGTCGTAATCAGCGAAGGCTCACATAAAGTTTGCTAATATATTAATGAAAGTGGAACGAAAGGAACGGACTCTGACATTCCTTACGTCCCACTTTTATTCTTATCTTTTACACCTTAATATATACTACGAACCTTAAAGCTATAGCTTTTTTGCCTATTGCATATCACAAAAAACAGAGGCAAAAGGACGAGAAACATATAAAAAGTGTCAAAATAACACCTCAGACATAAAAAACAAAGAATCAGTAAGTGCTATTAAAAAAAATAATAGTAATTTTACCCACGATTTTTAAGGAGGAAACATCCGACTTCAGAAATCTACTGAAGATTCAGCAGAATCTGAAAAGTATAAGTTTAAAGATCTAAGAACATAATTTATGAAGAACTTGAAAAATTTTTTGCTTGGAGCAGGGGTGGCTATAGTCTCTCTATCTTCATGTTGCCAAAAGGCAGAAACGCTGACGGTGTCGGGTCTTAACCCTACGGCGTTTGACACTATTATCAACAAAAAACAGGTGAAACTCTACACGCTAAAGAATTCTAACGGAATGGAAGCGTGTATCACAAACTTCGGCGGTCGTGTAGTTTCGCTCTGCGTACCGGACAAGAACGGAAAACCGACGGATGTTGTCTTGGGCTATGACAATATCAAGCAATATGCTGATACGGTGAACAGTCCGAGTGATTACGGCTCATCTGTGGGAAGATACGCTAACAGAATTAACAAAGGACAGCTTACCGTTGAAGGCAAAAAATACCAGCTGCCACAGAACAACTTCGGACATTGTCTGCATGGCGGTCCTTCGGGATGGATGTATCAGGTATATGATGCAAAACAGACTAACGACACAACTCTCGTATTGTCGATTACTTCTCCCGACGGCGACAACAACTTCCCGGGCACGGTGAAGGCGACTACAACATACAAGCTGCTGAGCAACAATACGCTCGACATTACTTTCGAAGCTACTACAGACAAGGAGACCGTCATAAACATGACGAACCATAGCTATTTCAACCTTAACGGCGACCCGTCGAAAGAGGGCATGAACATGGTACTTTACATCAATGCCGACAAATTTACTCCGGCTGACGATACTTATATGACAACGGGAGAGATAAAATCTGTTGACGGAACGCCGATGGACTTCCGCAAGGCTCACGCTATAAGCGAAACTATTAACGACACTACCTTTGACCAAATAAAGAACGCCACCGGTTACGACCATAACTGGTGTCTGAATACATATAAAAACTGTAAAGGCGACGATACGAAAGTTTGCGCCTCGCTCTACTCGCCTGTAACGGGTATACTCCTTGAGATGTATACAAACGAACCGGGAGTACAGGTCTATACCGGTAATTTCCAGGGCACCGGCATAGCATGCAAACACGGAATAAAATACCCGAAGCATGTTTCGGTATGTTTGGAAAGTCAGAAATACCCGGATTCTCCAAACAAAAAGGACTGGCCTTCGCCTTATCTGAAACCGGGAGAGAAATACCACAGCCATGTGGCTTATAAATTTAGCGTGAAATAATTAACTAACAGGAGCGGTAAAACGCTCCGAATATTCAACTAACCTAACAAATATAAAGAAAAATGGAATTATACGATTGGCTGGTGATTGGCGTTTTCTGCCTCGCCCTGATTGGAATTGTAGTATGGGTAGTATCCCAAAAGAACAACAACTCTGCTGATTATTTTCTCGGCGGACGCGATGCAACATGGATTGCTATCGGAGCTTCTATCTTTGCTTCGAACATCGGTTCGGAACACCTTATCGGACTTGCCGGAGCCGGAGCTTCTTCGGGTATGGCTATGGCACACTGGGAGATTCAGGGATGGATGATTCTTATTCTCGGATGGGTGTTTGTGCCTTTCTATTCACGGTCTATGGTCTACACCATGCCGGAGTTTCTTGAGAGAAGATACAACAAAGAGAGCAGAACGATTCTTTCTGTCATTTCACTCATCAGCTATGTATTGACAAAGGTTGCCGTAACGGTTTATGCCGGAGGTCTTGTATTCCAGCAGGTGTTTGGAATTAAAGAACTTTGGGGTATCGATTTCTTCTGGATTGCTGCAATCGGACTAGTTCTCATCACGGCACTCTATACCGTGTTTGGAGGTATGAAGAGTGTGCTCTACACTTCTGTTCTGCAGACTCCTATCCTTTTGCTCGGTTCGATTATCATTCTCGTTCTGGGACTTAGAGCCGTTGGCGGCTGGGATCAGGTGATGGCTATTTGCTCGGCAGAGCCTGTAAACCAGTATGGCGACCACATGACCGACTTGATGCGCGACCTGCGCGACCCTCAGTATCCATGGCTCGGAGCTCTTGTAGGCTCAGCCGTTATCGGTTTCTGGTATTGGTGTACAGACCAGTTTATCGTGCAGCGTGTGCTCTCTGGTAAGAATGAAAAAGAGGCACGTCGCGGTACTATCTTCGGAGCTTACCTGAAGTTGCTCCCTGTATTCATCTTCCTTATCCCTGGAATGATTGCATACGCTCTGAACGTTAAGTCGGGCGGTGGTTTCTTGCCAGTCGATGCTGCAGGAAATGTGATTAGCGATGCAGCCTTCCCTACTCTCGTGGCTAAGCTATTGCCGGCTGGATTTAAAGGTCTCGTGGTTTGCGGTATTCTCGCTGCCTTGATGAGCTCGTTGGCTTCTCTGTTTAATTCGTCTGCAATGTTGTTCACAATCGACTTCTACAAGCGTCTGCGCCCGGAGACATCCGAGAAGTCTCTTGTCCGTATCGGTCAGGTAGCAACTGTGGTTATCGTTATTCTCGGTATCTTGTGGATTCCGATTATGAGAAGTGTGGGTAATGTGCTCTACAACTATCTGCAGGATGTTCAGAGTGTGCTGGCTCCGGGTATTGCGGCTGCATTCCTTCTTGGTATATGCTGGAAGCGTACATCTGCAAAAGGCGGAATGTGGGGTTTGCTCGCTGGCATCATCATCGGTCTGACCCGTCTGGGAGCGAAGGTATACTATAGCAACGTTACGGATGCTTCAGATAACTGGTTCAAGGCTGTTTTCTTCGATTTCAACTGGCTGTACTTCTGCGGTGTAATGCTCATCGTATGCTGTCTCATCGTTATCATTGTCAGCCTTGCAACAGAGGCTCCGTCAGAGGAGAAGATTCGTGGTCTCGTGTTCGGAACTTCTACTCCTGAACAGCGAGCAGCAACGAGAGCAAGCTGGAACAAGTGGGATGTAATAAACAGTATTATCATTCTCGGTATTACCGTTGCATTCTACATTTACTTCTGGTAATTCTAATACAATAACACGCATATCCGTTCGCTCTTATAAATAGAGCGGACGGAAATAAAATAATTTGTAATGACTGAATTTTACAAAGAACATTCCAAGGTTTATGTGTCTGTTGACTGCATTATCTTCGGATTTGAAGCTAACAAGCTGAAACTGCTTGTAGGCAAGAGAAAAATGGATCCGGGACGCGGCGAACTGTCTCTCTACGGAGGATTTGTTGAGGAAACGGAAAGTATCGACGAGGCGGCAGACCGCACACTGAGACAACTGACAGGCCTCGACAACTTGTATATGAAACAGGTGGGCGCCTTCGGTGCCGTAAACCGTGACCCGGGAGAACGCGTTATTTCAATTGCCTACTGTGCATTGATTAACGTGAAAGACTACGACAAGTCGCTCCAGGAGGAACACGAACTGGAATGGATTGACGTGGAAAAACTTCCGAAGCTTTATTCTGACCATAATGATATGGTAAAGAAGGCTATAATGCTTCTGCGACGCAGAATTTCGACAGAACCGCTAAGCTTTAATCTGTTGCCGGAATTGTTCACCCTTACTCAGCTCCAACATGTTTACGAGGCTATCCTCGGTGAGGAGATTGACAAAAGGAATTTCCGCAAGAAGATAAAGACTATCGACTTTATCGAAAAAACTGACAAGATTGACAAGATTACTTCTAAACGTGGTGCCGCATTATACAGCTTCAACAAGGCTGCATATAATGACGACCCGAGTTTCAAACTATAAGTATAAAGGATTAGTATTATGTTAGAGGAACTGAAAGAAAAAGTGTTTCGTGCTAACCTTGATTTGGTAAAGCACAACTTGGTCATATTTACATGGGGAAACGTTTCGGGTATCGACCGCGAAAAGAACCTCATGGTCATCAAGCCTTCCGGAGTGTCTTACGATGTGATGAAGGCTTCAGACATGGTGGTGGTAGACGTGAATACAGGTAAGGTGGTTGAGGGCGACCTGAACCCTTCGTCTGACACTCCTACTCATCTCGTACTCTATCGTGCTTTCCCGGAAATCGGAGGTATCGTGCATACTCACTCTACCTATGCCACGGCATGGGCACAGGCTGGCAAGGATATCCCGAACATCGGAACAACTCATGCCGACTATTTCCACGACTGCATCCCTTGCACAGAAGACATGACTGCCGACCAAATGGCGGAGTATGAAAAGGAGACGGGTGTGGTTATCGTT
>DAIOXG010000171.1:0-5921 GCA_036758085.1 Prevotella sp.
GCGCCAGCCGTATCGCTCGTGCTTGCCTTTATCGAAAACGATTTTGTGGAGACGATAGGCATATTTATCGCCATCTTCCTTGCCACGACGATAGGTTTCGTCTTTGAGGTGGATGCTGCAAAGAAGTTTGATGTGCTCACGGCACTTGGCGAGGAGCAACCCGTAAAGGTTCGTCGCAACGGACATGTGGTGGAGATACCGCGCAAGGATATTGTCGTTGGCGATATCGTATTGGTAGAAACCGGCGACGAGATTCCAGCTGACGGCACACTGCTCGTTGCCCGCAACATGCAGGTAGACGAGTCTTCGCTGACGGGAGAGCCGATTGCGGAGAAAAGAGTGATGGAAGAAGAGTCAATGGACTCGAACAATTCAGACGGCTCCGAGTTGTCAGAGGAGTTGGAGTTGTCCAAACAATCTGTCGCAGAATCTGCCTACCCAATCAATCAAGTCCTTCGCAGCACCATGGTGATGAGCGGCAGTGCCACATACCGCGTTACTGCCGTAGGCGACAGTACAGAGATTGGTAAGGTGGCGCGCAGCAGCAGTGAGGCGACATCTGTAAAGACCCCCCTCGCCATGCAGCTCGACCGCCTGGCAAAGATAATCAGTAAGTTCGGCTTCGGACTCTCCATAGCGGCAGCCGTGATTTTCCTTGTCCACGATATCATAGTAGACCCGCTGTGGCACACTACAGACTATTTCCGAATGGCAGAAGTAGTGTTGCAGTATTTCATGATGGCAGTAACGCTTATCGTTATGGCAGTGCCCGAGGGCTTGCCGATGGCAATCACCCTTGCCCTCGCCCTAAACATGCGGCGCATGCTGAAGAGCAAGAACTTAGTGAGGAAGTTGCATGCCTGTGAGACGATGGGTGCCGTTACCGTGATATGTACCGACAAGACCGGAACGCTGACCCAAAACCGCATGCAGGTGGCAGACGTGTTGAGGCTAAATGGCGACGAGGATATGCTCCGTGGCGCCTTCGCCCTGAACTCCACGGCACATCTTGATGCAGAAGACTGTAACAGTGGCATAGGTAATCCCACGGAAATTGCTCTGCTGCTATGGCTGAAGACTAACGACATAGACTATCGTAAACTGCGCAGCTTGAATGACCCGCTTTATCAGTTGCCGTTCTCCACAGAGCGTAAATACATGGCTACAGTAACAGCTGTAAAGGGCAAGACATATCTCCTTGTCAAAGGAGCACCGGAGATTATAATATCTGCATGCCATTCTACAGAAGAACAAAAAGCAGATGCAGAGCGGAAACTGCAAGAGTGGCAGCAGAAAGCCATGCGCACTCTTGCCTTTGCATATAAGGAACTTGCCGCTGGCATCTCGGCAGATGATATGGAGCGCGAGGCGCAGTCGCTCAGCGGCATGACCCTACATGCTGTTGTTGCTATCAGCGACCCAATCCGTGAGGATGTCCCTGCGGCAGTAGCCGAATGTCAGAAAGCCGGCATTGAGGTGAAGATAGTAACAGGCGATACCTCGGCAACGGCGCGCGAGATTGCCCGGCAGATAGGGATATGGGATGAAAAGACTGACGATAAAGATATAATAACAGGTCCCGACTTCGCCGCCCTCGCCGATGATGAGGCTCGCAAGCGGGTGGAGACGCTGAAGGTGATGTGCCGTGCACGTCCTGCCGACAAGCAACGGTTGGTGAACCTGCTGCAAGACAACGGACAGATTGTTGCCGTAACTGGCGACGGCACCAACGATGCCCCGGCTCTCAACCATGCCCACGTGGGACTCTCGCTCGGTTCGGGCACCAATGTGGCAAAGGAGGCGAGCGACATGACATTGCTCGACGATTCTTTCGGCAGTATCGTGAATGCCGTGATGTGGGGAAGGTCGCTCTACAAGAACATCCAGCGCTTCCTCTACTTCCAGCTCACGGTGAATGTAGCCGCCCTGCTGCTCGTGCTTGCCGGTTCGCTGATAGGCACCGAGATGCCGCTCACGGTAACACAGATTCTGTGGGTGAACCTCATCATGGACACCTTTGCAGCCATGGCTCTTGCCTCGCTGCCGCCAACAAAGGATGTGATGAACGATAAACCGCGCAAGGCAAGTGAATTCATAATCACCAAACCGATGCTTATGGGCATCGTTGGCATGGGCGTAATGATGTTCGCCGTATTGTTCGTCTATCTGCTCCATTGTCTTCAAGGCGATGGCGATGTGCAGTTGCACGAACTCTCGATGTTCTTCACCACCTTCGTCATGCTCCAGTTCTGGAATATGCTCAATGCCAAGGCACTTGGCAGTGGCAAGTCGGCTTTCCACGGCATAAAGAATGACAACGTGCTGCTCGGAGTTATGCTGATGATACTTGGCGGACAGTGGCTGATAGTAACCTACGGCGGAAAGATGTTCCGCTGCATGCCGCTGTCGCTCACGGAGTGGATAGTGATAACGGTAGCCACATCGGCAGTGCTGTGGGTAGGCGAACTGTGGAGACTATTTAGCAAAAAAACAAAACAATAATGATAAATAAAAAAATCCATAATCTGATCTTCGATTTCGGTTGCGTAATCGTAGACCTCGACAGACAGAAGTGTATCGAGGCTCTGGAACGTATCGGTGCCGGAGAGATAGCACATTATGTTGATGAGTGCAAGCAGATAGACATGTTTCTCGACCTTGAACTCGGTAAGATTGACGTGGCAGAGTTCTGCCGGGAGATTCGCAGGCACGCTCCCAGTTGTAAGGCATCCGACGAGGAGATAAGTCAGGCGTGGGGCGAACTCCTCACGGGCATCCCTGTGGAACGCCTTCAGATGATAGAACGCTTGCACAAGAAATATAATATATATCTGCTGAGCAACAGCAATCCCGTGCATTGGGAGAAGTCGGTAGACAAATTCTTCCCCAAGGCAGGGCATACGCCTGAATACTATTTCGACAAGATGTTTATATCCTACAAGATGGGAATGGTGAAGCCCGACCCGCGGATTTTTGAAACCCTGTTCCGTGATACCGGCATCAATCCCGCGGAGACACTCTTTATCGACGACTCAGCAGCAAACTGCCGGGCAGCCGAGGAGTTCGGCATCAACACGCTGCATGTAAGGCATGGCAGCGAGTGGCTATCGGAGTTCTCCGAAGATACCGTTGCTACAATCGGTTTCTTCGACGGCGTGCACCGTGGCCACCGCTATCTGATAGACCAGGTGAAGACAGTGGCAAAGGAGCATGGCATGCAGTCGATGGTGATAACCTTCGACCGCCATCCGCGCGAGGTGTTGCACAGCGACTACCAGCCACAGATGCTGAGTACGCTGAGCGAGAAGACAGCCATGATAGAGGCAACGGGCGTGGACCGCTGCGAGGTTCTGCCGTTTGACGAGGCAATGGCATCACTGTCGGCATACGATTTCATGAAGACGGTGTTGAGAGACAGGCTCGGCGTGAAATATCTTGTAATCGGCTACGACAACCGCTTTGGACATAACCGTGCAGAGGGCTTCGACGACTATGTAAGGTATGGCAGAGAACTCGGCATCGAGGTGATACGTGCCAAGGCGTTCGTGCTCAACGGCGTGAATATCAGTTCGTCGGTAGTGCGCTCCTTCCTCTCCGAGGGCGAGGTGGAGATGGCTGCCATGTGTCTCGGCTACCAGTATTCCATAACCGGCAAGGTGGTCGGCGGAGTGCAGGAGGGCAGAAAGATGGGCTTCCCCACGGCAAATATCGACATACAGGGAATGAAGAAGATGCTGCCGGCACATGGCGTGTATGCTGTCGTGGCAAAGCTCAGCGACGGCAAGCAGTATCAGGCGATGATGAATATAGGTACCCGTCCTACGTTTCATGGCGACAAGACAACGCTTGAGGTGAATCTTTTCGACTTCAGCGGCAATCTGTATGGCGAACTGCTCACGGTATCGTTTGTTAAACGACTCCGCGAGGAGAGAAAATTCGAATCGGAGAAGGCGCTCATGCAACAGCTCGAAAAGGATAGGGAAGAGTGTTTGAAGATTGAAAGATTGAAAAATGGAAAAATTGAAGGATTGAAAGATTGAAAGATGGGAAGATTGAAAGATGGAAAATAAGAATATTACGACAAAGGGGATGGCAGGGCTTGTGTTTATGCAGGTATTTGCCTTCATAGCTATCATAACAATTTGCAGCTTGATTGTTCAGGGTGTATGGAAGCTGATAGACGGTAAAGATGGTGGTACAAATGAAGTGATTCTTACATCGGCAGTATATAGTCTGATTGTGTTGTTGGTATTTATCAAGAAGAAATGGTGTGTCTTGTCGCCTGCATATATGCAGAGCCGTCCGTGGGCGGTACTTACATGGGCTGCAGTAGCCAGGGCGGGAGCAATAATCCCGGAGATTTATCTGGAGGAACTGATGCCCGACCTTACTAATCTTGTGGAGAAGGAGATGCAGGAACTTGTACACAACGATTTGGGATATTTCACGCTATGTCTCTTCGCCCCGTTCGTTGAGGAAACGGTGTTCCGCGGTGCCGTGCTCCGCACGCTTTTGCCACGGATGAAGAGTCGCTGGGGGGCGATAGCAATATCGGCAGCACTGTTCTCGCTCGTTCATATGAACCCGGCTCAGATGCCATTTGCCTTCACCGCCGGACTGCTGCTCGGCTGGCTATACAGCCGCACGGGGAGCATCCTGCCGGGTGTTGCCTATCATTGGGTGAACAACACGGTGGTGTTTGCCATGGCACGCCTCTTGCCGCCGCAGATGATAAACGGACATCTGATAGACTTGTTCGGTGGCGACCACAGACGTATGATACTGTCGGTGATTTTCTCGCTCTTTATCTTCCTGCCGGCATTGTATCAGCTGAATATAAGAACGAGAAAAGCATAGGATGACAACAAAAAGGCGAAAAATTTTTTTCGTGTCCGTGTAAAACATTACCTTTGTACGCAAAAACAGGAAGTAATGAGAAACGGAATATTCGTGGGAAGCTTCGACCCCTATACCATAGGTCACGACTCCATCGTGAGACGTGCGCTGCCGTTGTTCGACAAGATAATCATCGGCGTGGGCTTCAACGAAAGGAAAAAGTATATGCAGACCACCGAGCAGAGAGTGGAAACGATAAAGAGAATCTACGAGGGCGAACCCAAGATAGAGGTGAAGCAGTATAATGACCTCACCGTAGACTTTGCCCGCCGCGAGCAGGCAGAGTTTATCATCAAGGGCGTGCGCAGCGTGAAGGACTTTGAGTATGAGCGCGAGCAGGCAGACATCAACCGCCAGCTCACGGGCATAGAGACCGTGCTCTTCTTTGCTGAGGCTGGCATGGAGAGTATCAGCTCGAGCGTGGTTAGAGAACTTGTGCATTTCGGAAAAGACGTAAGGCGATTTTTGCCAATAAAGAATTAAGAATTATGATAACATACAATTCAGACGGCGTGAAGATGCCGAAAATCAGAAAGCGCGACACATCGGCTTGGATAAAGGCTGTTGCCGCTACATACGGACGGAAAGTGGGCGACGTGGGCTATATGTTCGTCAGCGACGAGAAGATCCTTGAGGTGAACCGTGAATACCTCGGCCACGACTATTACACGGATGTCATCACCTTCGACTACGACGAGGACGACATCGTGAGCGGCGACATCGTTATCTCGCTCGACACCGTGCGCTCCAATGCCGAACTCTTCGGCAAAGAATACGACGACGAGCTGCACCGCGTAATAATCCACGGCATTCTCCACCTATGTGGCATCAACGACAAGGGACCGGGAGAGCGCGAGATTATGGAGGCTGCCGAGAACAAGGCGCTGGCGATAGCCCCCCTCAAATCCCCCCAAGGGGGGAAGAGCTAATCAAAGAGAAGAGACGGCTCGGACAAATCGAGCTAATGTTCTAATCAAAGAGCGTTCTCTCCCCCTTGGGGGAGTTGGAGGGGGCTAAATTAAATG
>DAIOXG010000172.1:0-5916 GCA_036758085.1 Prevotella sp.
CCGACGGATTATTATTATTCACTAAATGAAACTCCTGTCATTATCTTTCTTCACGGACAGAGTCTATGTGGCAGAGACCTTAACCGCGTGCGCCGTTACGGACCGCTACATGCTATCGTGATGGGGCGTCAGGTGGATGCTCTTGTCGTGGTCCCGCAGAATCCTGGAGGAGCATGGAATCCAAAGAAAATAAATGACGTATTGGAATGGACCAAACGCAATTATGCCTGCGACTCAACCCGGGTATATGTCATCGGCATGAGTCTCGGCGGATACGGAACTATGGATTTTACTGCTGCATATCCAGACAAGGTTGCCGCAGCTCTTGCCATGTGTGGCGGATGCTCGGCAAAAGACCGCTCTCCACTCGGCAAGGTTCCACTGTGGATTATTCATGGTACGGCAGACAGGGCGGTACCGATAAGCATGTCGAAGTCGGTAGTCAACGACCTTGAGAAGTCTGGAAACGACTCGCGGCTGCGGTATACATGGCTAAAGGGTGGCAACCACGGCACTCCGGCGCGTTTCTTCTATATGCGCAAAACATACGACTGGCTTTTCTCCCATTCGCTGCTCGCCCCCGGGCGACCGGTTAACCGCGACATTACTCTCGATATGGAGGATGTCCCGAAGGCTTACCGCGACATGGATTTCAAGAAGGGGGTTGACCCGGAGACTGTTTATGAGACGACAATAAAATAGTTTTTTAGTAAAGAACTCGGAAAATATTCAAAACATGTTATGTAACATATCAAATAAGTTGCAGATGTGATAAAATAGCAATACATTTGCATCAGTTATCCTGAATACAATCTTTTTACCTTGAACTAATACCTATTGAATAATTAAAAGCGGCTATCTGTGAAGATAGCCGCTTTTGTTATTTCTTTCTCTGAGCTTTGCTGTAATTCCAAGCTCAAACTCACACATACTATATATCTTTTATTCTTTAAATAAGTAACTTACGTTCGACAATTTAAAAGTAACTTTCATTGCACTCGCTTAATCATTTCTTGCTGCAAGCAATACATCTTTCTCGCTTATATTCCAAACAATAAATAGAGAAACTCCCGGCAATGGTTCTGTCGAACCATGCCGGGAGCTATCTTTATTCTTATTTGTCGAGTATCTCTATATATCAGAATTACTTAACAAACTTCTTGCCGTTCTGAACGTAGATGCCGTTAGACAGAACGCTTACATCTGTACCTACGAACTTGCCGTCGATAGAGTAGATGCGGTTGTTTGCCTTAACTACATTGTTGGTCTGAATATCATTGATGCCAGTAGTCTGGTTGTAGTTCTCTGTCATGAATGAGTTCCAACCAATCTGATACAGTTCCTGCTGTGTGTTTGAACCGAAGATATAGTATGTATGACCGGCTGCTACGTCGAATGTAGGAGTGTGAACCTTATCCTTAACACCGTCAGCCTTCATCTGGTCGCCCTTATCTGCACCCTGCTCGATATTGTTGGCAAGAATCAAAGCACCCATTCCTTCGTTGATAGAGTTTGTCATATCATAAACAAACATTGAACGGTTGTTGAAGCCTGAACTGTAATACAAAGTAATCTTTCCGTCTACTGTAGGCTCAAGTTTCAAGGCACCACCCTGCTTACCACTACTTGTAACGGCAAGCGCTGTTGGATCGTAAACAGCATCTGTAACCCAGTTGTTTGCTGTAGAAGACATGCAGAGAGTTCCCGCATAAACATTCTTACCAGCCTTGCTACCACCATTGTATGTTACAAGAGCGTCTGAACAAGAAGACAGTTTTACATCACTGTTAGAGAACAATTCCTTAGCAGGCATCAGAGCTCCCCATTCGTAGCTGTTCCACATCTGATTAAAACCTGCAGCCTCTGCTTCTGCTGCATTGTTAGGAAGTGTAAGCAACAATGCATCATGACCATTATCAGAAGCCAAAGCTGAAGTATAAGCATCATCCTTGAATGAAGTGAAAACAACACGGTAGAGTTCCTGCTGTGTACTTGAACCGAAGATATAATATGTATGACCAGCTGCTACGTCGAATGTTGGAGTGTGAACCTTGTCCTTAACACCATCAGCCTTCATCTGGTCACCCTTATCAGCACCTTGCTCTATATTGTTAGCAAGAATCAAAGCACCCATTCCTTCGTTGATAGAATTAGTCATATCATAAACGAACATTGAACGGTTGTTGAAGCCTGAGCTGTAATACAGAGTAACCTTTCCATCTACTGTAGGCTCAAGTTTCAAGGCACCACCTTGCTTACCACTGCTTGTAACGGCAAGTGCTGTTGGATCGTAAACAGCATCTGTAACCCAGTTGTTTGCTGTAGAAGACATGCAGAGAGTTCCTTTATAAACATTCTTACCAGCCTTGCTACCGCCATTGTATGTTACAAGAGCGTCTGAACATAGGCTCAATTTAACATTGTCGTTAGAGAACAATTCCTTAGCAGGCATCAAAGCACCCCATTCGTAACTGTTCCACATCTGACTGCAACCTGCAGCTTCTGCTTCTGCTGCGCTGTTTGGCAAGTTAAGAAGATCTGTCTGTGCATTTGCACTAACACCACCGAGCAGCAAAGCTGCTGCAATTAAAGAGTAATTTTTTTTCATATGATTGTAGTTTTAAGTTGTTTATATTGATTTTTTTATAATTATTGTAGATGAGCATTAAAGCTCACCTACAATAATTTGATATTTCAGTTTAGTATCCTTTGCTTGGAGTTGTTCCATAACCATTGTCACCGTATTCGTCACGGTTCTCTATCTGCTGCAAGAAGTCTGCTGAAATAGGACGGTTATAGTGCTTGTTCTCGTCGAAGAATCTTGCTGCACGAGAGTTGTACAGTTTCAGACGCTCCCCAAGCTTGTGATGGCGTTTGAGCAATGCCCAACGGTTAAACTCACCTGCCATTTCACGAGCATACTCGTCAAAAATTGTATTCTCATCCACAGTATTCAATGCTGGAGCAACACCTGTACGAGAAGCACGGTCACGAAGTGGTTTCAGATACTGAGCGGCTCTTGCCGGATCACCAAGCTGCTGGTTAGCCTCAGCTGCTATAAGATAAATCTCAGCAGAACGCATAATCATCATATCACCGTTACGACGCTGCATGTGGTTTCCTACAACACCATTGTAACACCAGTCAAACTTGATGAGAGACGGATAAAGCTGATAAGAGTTTGTTCCGTCAAACTGAGCCGTCTTGTATTGGTCACCATCAAACAAATCATTGATATTAACGGTGAAGTAGATACTCTTAGCCTTCTGCTCTGGAGTCTTGTCTTCACGAGAAAGAACGATAGCGAAACGGTCATCATCCTCAGCTACAGGGTAGTCGATTACATATACATTTTTCACCTGCTGCAGTTTGCTCAAGTCACCACTGTGCTCACCCTTAGGCCATACACCTGTAGGATAATACTGGTTACCGCCATAAGCAGATGTCGTAGTGCTCATATCAACATAAGGATAAATGTATTTGCCCTTGAACTGCTCTCCCATACCATATTTTGTAATCATGGCAGGGTTGATCTGAATTCGGTTCGCAGCATACGGACCTACCCAGTTTGCTTCGTTCATTGAGAACACTCCGAAAGCAGTCATGAACGTATTCTCCCAACGCTTGTCCCATGAAGGGTCAAATACGTTGATAGTATACTTTGATGGCGCAAACGTATTGTTGTTTGTTCTTCCCAAATAGTAATTCTGGTTATCCTTTCTGGTATAAAGGTCAGCACATTTATATGGGTTACACATTGTATATGTAAACAGGTTATTGTTACAGTTTACATAGTTGTATGACTCATTATTTGCATCACGACCAGAAACGATGAACAAGGCTTCCTTGTTGTTTCGATTATTAGCCTGTGCCCAAAGGTCAGACACGTCATCATAAAGATACATACCATATGCGTCCTTATTTGCAATCATGTCTTCAGCCACCTCTTTAGCACGCTGCCAATAGCTCTTGCCGTCTTCAGTCAGGCCTTCGCCTGCACCCTGAGCATATGCACGGGCAAGAAGACCAAGTGCTGTCTTCTTTGTAACACGAGCATAGTTGCCGTCGAGTGGCTGAACGCCAAGATCAGCAGCTGCCTCTTTCAGATCCTTGATGACAGCAGAATATATTTCCTCTATTGTATTACGCTTTGGATTTACAATAGGGTCATTCGGCTCATTTTCTGAAAGAGTAATAGGACCATAGTATGTAACCAATGTGAGGTAATAGAAAGCACGCAAGGTCTTTGCTTCAGCTACGATTACCTTCTTGTCAGCATCCGTTCCACCAGTTACATTAGCAGCATGATTAATGACAGCATTGCAAGAACCAATTGCGGCATAAGCCTGCTTAAACACTTTGTTTGAAGCATTGGTATTGGTTGTCAATCCATCATAATATATCAACTGTTTAGCATAGTCGGTGTTTGAACCAGGAGTAAGCCACATGTCTGTACCTCCTTCTGCAACAGAAAGGAAATCATAAACAGTGTACAGCTGTTCGGCAAGAGGCGAATAGCAATAAGTCTCGACACCTTTCCACGCATCGAACGACTCGATATTGGCATCACCGCCTGACGGGTTGTATTCATCAAGACTACAAGATGATAGTCCGATAGTACCAGCCAGAGCAAGTGCCATATATAATGATTTTGTTTTCATATCTATAAATTGTTTTATCTTTATTTATCAGACTGATTCCTTTATTAGAAAGTCAGATTAACTCCAAATACGAACTGTTTTGTAAGAGGATAGTTCAAGCTTCCTCCCATTTCCGGATCGTAGTCTTTCAACAGTTTGCTGTTAGCCACGACAAACGGATTCGTAAGAGTTGTATAAACACGGAAGTTCTCAATACCTAAGCCTTTAGCCACCTTCTTTGGCAATGTATATCCCAAAGTGATATTCTTAACCTTAAAGAATGAACCGTCGACATACTGCAATGCATAATATCCAGTGTATGTGCTAAGATCCTTTCCAGAGTTAAGAGCCGGGAAGTAATGGTTCTGGTTTCCAGTCTCTGTTGTCCAGTAATCAAAGTATGTAGGGAAGTTGTTCTTGCCAGTCGGATCATAGCTGCCGAGCATGTCATACTTAATAGTCTGTCCCCAACGCCAATAGAGATAAACGCTCAAATCAAAGTTTTTGTATGTGAACGTATTCTTGAATCCCATTGTCCAATCCGGATTCTTATGTCCGAGAACCTGATAGTCGTTGTCGCTTGGAGTATAGATGTTGTTTACATCATACTGCTCAAGCACTCTCTCAACTTCACCAGTTTCCTCGTTTGTACGCTCTACCCACTTTGAGTACCTACCTTCACCATCATGTATAAGTCCAGGAATATCAATCTTTAGATCGCCAGGTTTTGCTCCGAATACAGCAGCATCGGCAGCCTCAGATGTCTTCCATGTACCGTTCAACTTATAATGATAATAAGAATTTACAGGCTCACCCTTCATCAAAACGAGTCCGTCGCTTCCGTTTGTAACGAAATCGGCATCATCAGTAGCAAGCTTCGTAATCTTCTCCTTATTGTGTGTAAAAGTGAGGTTTGATGTCCAAGTGAAATCCTTTGTGACGATGTTGCGTGTGTTGAGAGCAAGCTCAATACCACGGTTCTCCGTTTTACAGATATTCATATTGGTATTATAATAGGTAGAAGCATTGAATCCACCATTTGTTATAGGCAGGTTCTTCTTCCAGATCACATCATCAGTCTTGGTGAAGTAATAATCCATAGTGAAATCGATGCGACCGTTCAGGAACGAAGCATCAAGACCAACGTTTGTGCTCTTAGACTTTTCCCATCCAAGATTAACGTTTGCAACGGTCTGATCAAAATAATATGAAGGGAGTTTAGTACCACCAAGCCCATAGTAGCTTTGTGCAAGAGTAGAAATACTTGAGTACGGAT
>DAIOXG010000173.1:0-5912 GCA_036758085.1 Prevotella sp.
CGGTGTATTCCCGGACTACTCAAGCGATAGCTACGCTTTCAGATGGAACCTGGAGAGTGGCGAAATTGAACTGCTCAACCCTTCAAGCCAGTCTACGGCATTCGCCGTGTCGGACAATGGTACTGTTGTGGGATTATTTACCGACAACACATACCGCTCTAACGGAGCGACAGTACAGCTCGCCGGATATTGGGACGGAAAGAAATGGGTTCGACTGGAGATGCCGACAGACTTTAAGGTACTCTATTCTAACGCTTACGACATTTCACCTGACGGCCACTATATCACGGGTACCGTGCAAAAGGACGTGTCTACTTATTACGGTTACGTATGGAAGGACGGCAAGATTGACCATAAGCTTAAAGAAAACAGAGGACAGGCTATGCCTTATGCCATTTCTCCAGACGGCTCTATGGCTGCCGGATGGGTGTGGGGAGACAATCGCAACGCTGCTGTCTGGGACGCTGAGGGCAACTGGACTTCTCTTTCTAATTACCAAAGCATGTGGAGCTCAGGACGCAAGTTCTCTGCCGACGGAACAAAGCTGCTTTATTATGGAGGATGGCAAGAGGACAGCGACGGCAACTACGGCATTCCTGCTATCTACAACACGGCTACGAAGGAAAAGACTTTGGTTTATGCAACTGACAAGACAGGCGACCATAGCCTCGACTTCATGGACATAAGCAACAAAGGTACTGTAGTTGGCACACAGGATGAGCGCGCTTATATATATAAGGATAATACCGCATACTACGCTGAGGACTATCTCAAGGATAAGGGTATCGACCTCTCTAAGGAACACATCCTCGTCTACGACGGAACAGATTATTATCAGCTTACAAATACTATCGGCATTTCTTCTGACGATAATGTCATGGGATTCCGTTTTTACAACGACGACAAAGATGCTAATACCGGCGAATACTCGGTATCGGTTCAGTCTATGGTCGTGAAGTTTAACCAGCAGACAAGCAATCTTGCTCCTGCCAGCGTGAAGGCATCGCAGCTTTCGGGTATCCACTCTGTGAAACTGACTTGGTTGCCTAACGTTTCTGCACAGGGCATCACAGGATACAACATCTACCGCGACAACAACAAGGTGGCTACGGCTAACGCATCTGACAGAAGCTTTATCGACAACAATGTCGCTAACGGAGAACATAAATATTCGATTTCCGCTGTATACGGATCATCTGAATCTGCCAAGAGTGAAGAGGCTACCGTTACTGTAGCCGACAGGGCTTTGCAGGCTCCAACGGCAATTCTTGCTCAGCAGCACGGCTACAACACTGCTCACCTTGAATGGGGAATGCCAGAGACAAACTTCAGTTCGCTGACTTATTTCAACCGCGATGGTGCTGACATTGAAACATTTGGTGTTGGCTACGATGATGTAACATACGAAACAGCTATCAAGTTTGACCAGTCTACTCTTGCTGCTTATACAGGACAGAAGATTACTGCTGTAGGCTTCTACCCAATTGAAGCACAGAACGGATGGACTGTAAATATCTACACTTATGACGCTAACGGCAACTTGCAGTTGCTGAAGAGTCAGCCTGTTACTCAGGAGCTGAACTACGGTGCAAGAAACGTGGTAACACTCAGTGAACCGGTTGACATTCCTGCCGGCGACTTGATTATCGCAACTCAAGTAAGTGTGACTAAGGCTTCTCCAAGCATCAACACCCTTGACTACGGAAGAGCCGTTAAGGGATATTCCGACCTTATAAGAGAGAGCACCGATGCTGATTTCTATTCTATGGGTGAAACTATGGAGACAATGGGCTATGACTATTCCGCTTCATGGGGAATCGACGCTGTGGTTTCTCCTGTTGGATCTGACTTGAGCAAGGATAACATCGACCACTACAACGTATATGCCGACGGCAACAAGGCTGGCGAGTCTAATAGCTATAAGTTCGACCTTGCAAACCTTTTAGACGGTACTCACAATATCGGCGTAAGCGCTGTCTATGCCAACGGTAGCGAGTCGGCTCTAAATGCTACGGAACTTAACATCAAGAGCAACGATGAGAAACTTGAGGCTGTAAACAACGTTAAGGTAGACAACACTTCTTATACTGCAATTAAAGCTTCTTGGGCTGCTCCTATCGACCGAGACAAAGTGAATGTACAGTATTGCGGTGAGACTCCTTCAGATGCATCCGTAGTCGGTCCGTCAGAAAACAACTACGGACTGATGGCAAGTGCCATCTATCCTTCAAAGACTTTCCGTGGACATGACGGATACAAGATTACTTCCGTACGCTTCTATCCTCTCAACGATGCTACTTTCACAGCATTTATATATAAGAATAGTAAACTCGTGAACCAGACAGACATCTACGACTACACGCTGAACCAGTGGAACGAGGTGGAACTGAGCGAACCAATAGAGGTTGACTCAAAGTCAGAATACCAGTTGGTTATCGACTGCTACGACGTTACTCCTAAGTGTCCGCCACTTGCTGTCGACAACGAGACTTCTGTCATCGGATATTCCGATCTTGTATGCGTTGACGGAGTAGGTAATTCATGGGATACTCTTAACAACTCGGTTATCTTCAACAGCTGGATGATTGGTCTCGGTATCGAGAATCCTGATGCTGCTCCACTGCCAGTAAGCGGCTACGACGTGAATATCGACGGTGTGAAGAAGAACAGCGACAAACTGACAGAAACCTCTTACAGCTATGACTTCGGTGCTCCGAGCGACGATGAACACAATGTCAGCGTGGACGTTTACTACACGGTGAAAAGCGAGAGCGTGAAGGGCGGTGCCACTAAATTCTTTATCGGTTCTACCGGCATCAACAGTGGTGTTGTAGGCAAGATAGAGATGCGTCAGGGCGACAACGAACTTACTGTTACTGGCGACAACGTAACTTCTGTTGACATCATTGCTGCCAATGGAGCATCTGCTGCATCAGCAAAGGGCAACACCGTTTCTCTAAACGGTCTTACTTCAGGTGTTTACGTTGTGAAGGCTACTGTAGGCGGCAAGACTATCACCCGCAAGATTGTCATCAAGAAGTAACGAAACATACAGCTGCTGACAATCATCAGCACATGAGCTGACAGAACATTATAAAATAAGAAAGATGCGTATTTAGCCACAAGGTTTCATACGCATCTTTATTTATTTTCATCATGATATAATTAAAAGAAATCCTCCTCAATGAACCGTGCCATTAAGGAGGATTTGTTTATATAACGGACTTTCAGTCCTTACATTCATATTATTCTATTCCAACTTGCTCGTTGCAGATTTCCTATTCCAACCTGCTCGTTGGATATTTTCTACTCCCACTCTATCGTTGCTGGTGGCTTTGAAGAGATGTCATAGCATACGCGGTTAACGCCACGTACCTTATTAATAATCTCGTTGCTCACCTTAGCCATGAAGTCGTAAGGCAGATGAGCCCAGTCGGCAGTCATGGCATCTGTTGACGTAACGGCGCGAAGAGCAACAGGATGCTCGTATGTACGCTCATCACCCATAACACCTACGCTACGCACGGTTGACAGCAAGACAGTACCAGCCTGCCATATCTGGTCGTAGAGCGAAACCTCAATCTCGCCATTCTGCATGTCGGCAGGAACACCGGCTGCAAGCACGCGACGAGCCTCTTCACCAGACAGTTTCACCTTATACTCACGCAGACCGCGGATATAAATATCGTCGGCATCCTGCAGAATGCGCACTTTCTCCGGTGTGATATCGCCAAGGATACGTACGGCAAGACCCGGTCCCGGGAAAGGATGACGGGTAATCAGATGCTCCGGCATTCCGAGCGAACGACCGACACGGCGCACCTCATCCTTGAACAACCATTTCAGAGGTTCGCAGAGTTGAAGGTTCATCTCCTTTGGCAGACCGCCAACGTTATGGTGACTCTTAATCACCTTTCCAGTAATGTTAAGACTCTCGATGCGGTCCGGATAGATAGTTCCCTGAGCAAGCCATTTTGCACCAGTCTGCTTCTTAGCCTCAGCATTAAACACCTCCACAAAATCCCTACCGATAATCTTGCGTTTCTTCTCCGGATCAGAAACTCCGGCGAGGTCGGCAAAGAATTTCTCAGAAGCGTCAACACCAATAACATTCAGTCCGAGTCCTTCATAGTCTTTCATCACATCATGGAACTCGTTTTTACGCAACATTCCATGGTCAACAAAAATACATGTCAGATTCTTTCCAATTGCCTTGTGCAGCAAAACCGCAGCAACGCTGGAGTCAACTCCGCCAGAGAGACCGAGTATCACTTTGTCATCACCAAGCTGTGCCTTCAATTCCTTCACGGTAGTATCAACAAAGGAATCGGCACTCCAATCCTGCTTACTGCCGCAGATGTCAACAACGAAATTCTTCAGCAGCTGAGTGCCTTGCAAAGAATGGAACACTTCAGGATGGAACTGCACAGCCCATACCGGTTGTTTGGTTGACGCATAGGCAGCGAACTTCACATTGGCAGTAGAGGCAATACATTTGTAATCCTCCGGAATAGCCGTGATAGTGTCGCCATGACTCATCCAAACCTGCGAGTTGTCTACGAAGCCTTTGAACAAAGGATTCTCCTTGTCGAAATGCTCCAGGTTGGCACGACCGTACTCTCTTGAGTCGGCAGCCTCAACCTTTCCGCCGTTGGCATAGGAAATATACTGTGCGCCATAGCAGATGCCAAGCACAGGGATCCTGCCAATAAACTGGCTCAAGTCAACCTTGAAAGCCTCCTTATCGTGTACCGAATAAGGGCTTCCGCTGAGGATGACTCCAATAACATTCTCATCATCCTTAGGAAACTTGTTATAAGGCATAATCTCGCAGAAGGTATCCAGCTCACGCACACGACGACCAATTAGCTGCGTGGTCTGTGAGCCGAAATCTAAGATTATAATCTTCTGTTGCATTGTTATTATTAATTTGGGTTATTATTTTTTATTTTATAAACTCCTCAGCCTCTTTAAGAGTGTCGAGTTTTCCGACATCAAGAAGCTTTAAGTCTTTTTTCAGATATCCCCGTATGTTGTAGTCGCGACAGGCATGCAGGTAAAGGTCGATTATTCCGAACTTGTCGGGAAAGTCTTCATCCATCACCCTGAAGAGTTGCGGCGAGATGACGTGAATTCCGGCAAAGGCATACATGCGGCATTGCTTCGGGTCGAGGTCAGGATAAGGACTGCGCACCTCGCCAGTCTCAATGTTAGTCCATCCCACAAGACGCATACCATCGTTGAAGAGCAGATAACGCTTCGTCTTCCTCTCACTTACAAGCAATAAGGCATCCGCCTCAGCCCTGCCCTCTCCGCCATCAGCAGTCTCCTCCTTACAAGCCTCGGAATAGAATTTTCCAAGGTCAACATTACTCAGAATGTCTACATTATGAATAAGAATCGGGATATCAGAGAGGAATAGAGGAGCAGCCTTTTTAATTCCGCCGCCCGTATCAAGAAGTTTCTCCGTCTCGTCAGAAACTCGTATGTCAATACCAAAATTGTTGTTGTCTTTCAGGTAGTCAGTTATCTGCGAAGCAAAATGGTGCACATTGACTACCACACGTTCAGCACCGGCATCTTTAAGTTTTTCCACGACGCGCTTTATGAGCGGCTCTCCCCCTACCCTGACCATAGCCTTCGGCATGTGGTCAGTGATTGGTTTCAGTCGGGTACCGAGCCCCGCCGCAAAAATCATAGCCTGCATCATATTTTATAATAGGATAAAATGATTATGCGTGCAAATTTACTCATTTTATTCTTAACGGCAAAATATAAGCTGCTTAACTTTCGAAATGTAAGTATGATTACATTTACCGTCCATATACGAAAAAACCCTGCCGATTTCTCGAACAGGGCTAATGAAAGGAGGAGTGGTACCACCAGGAATCGAACCGGGGACACAAGGATTT
>DAIOXG010000174.1:0-5883 GCA_036758085.1 Prevotella sp.
AAACACGAAAATAGGAG
This sequence comes from Prevotella sp., assembly GCA_036758085.1. Lineage (GTDB taxonomy): Bacteria > Bacteroidota > Bacteroidia > Bacteroidales > Bacteroidaceae > Prevotella. Next base: position 18 of record DAIOXG010000174.1, read on the forward strand.
ATAAACACCTATAATTAGTGTTTACCTCCTACTCGATTAATAAATATTAAATTATTGTTTGAAGTTTCTATTTATGTGTACTTTTCATTATTTTTGCAAAAATATAATTTATGATAGAAAGGTTCAAAGTCGTTTATTCTGATGAAGCGGATGCTTTTTTAGCGAGTTTGCCGTTGAAGGCTCGTGAGAAAATTTTCTATAATATTAGAAAATCCAAATATGTTATAAACCCAAAGTTATTTAAGAAATTAGAGGGTTCGGAAATATGGGAGTTTCGGACAAAGTATAGTGGAATACAGTATAGGCTCCTTGCTTTTTGGGACACAGACTCGAAAACTCTTGTAATAGCAACGCATGGGTTTGTAAAGAAGACACAAAAGACTCCACAGAAAGAAATAGATAGGGCGATAGAGATTAAGAATCTGTATTTTAATTCAAAGATGAAATGAGTTTTATGGAAAATATGAAATTTTACACAGAAGACGAAATGTTGGACAAGCATCTCGGAGAGGTTGGTACACCGGAAAGGGATAAGTTTGAAGATGATTTCAACACTTTCCTTATTGGTGAAGCCATTCGTGACGCAAGGAAGAAAAAGCGTTTGACACAAGAACAGCTTGGTAATCTGATTGGAGTGAAAAAGGCTCAAATCTCAAAAATCGAAAACGGAAAGAATCTAACAATTTCTACTGTTTCAAGATTACTCAGAGCTATGGGACTGCATGCAAACCTTTCTATTCCTACGGTGGGACAATATTCTCTATAATTTGTTACACCCTCTTTAGGTCAGCGCACAAACAACAGCTTCAAGGGTATCGTTGTCCAGAACGGTTTTATGTTGATTCTTATGTGAGATAGTCAAATTGCTTCTTCATCTGCTGTAGTTCGTCGCGCAGGTTGATAAGCATCTCCATCACCTTGGCATTGCTGTCTACGGAGCCCTTGTTCTCCTTCAGCATCTTGCGGGCAGCGGCAAGCTTGAAACCACGTACTTTCACGAGATTATAAACCACACGGATCTTCTCGATATCATCCTCGGTATACTGACGCACGTTATTGCCCGTAGTCTTTGGCTTGATAGCCGGAATCTCCTTCTCCCAAAAGCGCAACATACTCTCAGACACGTTCAGCATCTGAGCCACCTCCTTAATTGAGTAGTACAGTTTCAGTTTCTTCTCCGTATTCAGTGCCATAGCGAAAGTCATTTATTTGTTTTGAATGAAAAAGTAAGGACTATAAAGCCTTACCTCCGGATAACCCACGGCAAAGGTACGTTTTTTATTTCATTTAATCAACATATTTCATTCCATTTAATCAATATACTATAGTTATAACGCCTTAAAAAACACAACTATAACAAATAATTTGGCTGTTTATCATATTTTTTTTAATTTTGCTCCCTAATATCGGGGAGTGTACCGATGACACGCTGCAAATGCAGCAAAAGACCAAATGTCTCGTCCCTGTCAAATACAAGAGTCAAGGCAAACCGCTTCGCCCCCGGAGGGGGAGACGGGAGAGGGGACGAAAAAAGTTTATTCAAGATAAAAACAGATAAAAATACATATACAAAATGATGACAGCAAATGAAATCCGCGACTCATTCAAGAAATTCTTCGAGTCGAAAGGACACACTATCGTGCCGTCAGCACCGATGGTCATCAAGGATGACCCTACGCTGATGTTCACAAACGCAGGTATGAACCAATGGAAGGATATTATCCTCGGAACTCGTGAACCGGAGCCACGCCGCCGTGCCGACACACAGAAGTGTCTGCGTGTAAGCGGAAAGCACAACGACCTGGAAGAGGTGGGACACGACACATACCACCACACCATGTTCGAGATGCTCGGCAACTGGAGCTTTGGCGACTACTTCAAGGAGGGTGCCATCGACTATGCTTGGGAATACCTTGTAGACGTGCTGAAGATTAACCCGAAAGACCTGTATGTTACGGTGTTCGAAGGCTCAAAGGAAGAGGGACTCGACCGCGACGACGAGGCTGCCGGATACTGGCTCAAGCATGTGCCAGCAGACCATATCATCAACGGAAACAAACACGACAACTTCTGGGAAATGGGCGATACTGGTCCTTGCGGACCATGCTCGGAGATTCATATCGACTCTCGTACCGAGGAGGAGAAGGCAAAGGTGCCGGGACGTGAGCTCGTGAACAAGGACGACCCACAGGTTATCGAGATTTGGAACATCGTGTTTATGCAGTTCAACCGCAAGGCTGACGGCTCTCTCGAACCGCTGCCTATGCACGTTATCGATACCGGTATGGGATTTGAGCGCCTCGTGCGCACACTTCAGGGCAAGCACTCAAACTATGATACCGATATCTTCCAGCCTATCATCAAGGAAATCAGCAATCTCTCTGGCTTGAAATATGGCGACACCGAGGATGTGGACGTTGCAATGCGCGTTATTGCCGACCACCTGCGTGCCGTTTCGTTCTCAATTGCCGACGGACAGTTGCCAAGCAACGCTAAGGCTGGATACGTAATCCGTCGTATCTTGCGCCGTGCCGTGCGCTACGCTTATACATTCCTGAACCAGAAAGAGGCATTCCTCTACAAGCTCGTTCCGGTATTGGTACACGAGATGGGCGGTGCATTCCCGGAGCTTCCAGCTCAGCGCGAACTCATCACAAAGGTTATCAAGGAAGAGGAGGAGTCGTTCCTGCGCACCCTGTCAAACGGTATCAACATGCTCTCTACTGCCATTGAGGCTGTAAAGGCTGAGGGCAAGACAGAGCTTGACGGAACACAGGCTTTCCGCCTCTTCGATACATACGGATTCCCGCTCGATTTGACAGAGCTTATCTGTCGCGAGAGTGGTTTGACTGTAGACGAGAAGCAGTTTGAGGCTGAGATGCAGAAGCAGAAAGAGCGTGCACGTAACGCTGCCGCTGTAGAGAACGGCGACTGGATTGAGGTACGTCCGGGCGAACAGCAGTTCGTGGGCTACGACTATACTGAATACGAGTGCCATATCTTGCGCTACCGCAAGGTGACACAGAAGAAGAGCTCTTATTATGAACTCGTTCTTGACTATACTCCGTTCTATGGCGAGATGGGTGGACAGGTTGGTGATACCGGTGTGCTCGTAAGCGAGGACGAGACAATAAATATTACTGATACAAAGCGCGAGAACAACCAGTCTATACATATCGTTAAGGCTTTGCCAAAGAATGTGGAGGCTGACTTCATGGCATGTGTAGATACCGACAAGCGTGATGCCAGCGCTGCCAACCACACCGCTACCCACTTGCTCGACTATGCCTTGAAGCAGGTGCTCGGCGATCATGTGGAGCAGAAGGGTTCATACGTATCTCCTGATACATTGCGCTTTGACTTCTCTCACTTCCAGAAGGTTACCGATGAAGAAATCCGTAAGGTTGAGCGTTTGGTAAATGATATGATTCGTCAGGACATTCCGCTTCAGGACCACCGCGACGTGCCTATCGAGGAGGCGAAGAAACTCGGTGCCATCGCTCTCTTCGGTGAGAAATACGGCGACAAGGTGCGCGTTGTTCAGTTCGGTCCGAGCGTTGAGTTCTGTGGTGGTATCCATGCCAAGAGCACTGGCCGTATCGGAATGATAAAGATTATCTCTGAGAGTAGCGTTGCTGCCGGCATTCGTCGTATCGAGGCAAAGACGGGAGCAGAGTGTGAGCAGATGATGTACGATCTTGAGGACGGCATGAAGGCTATCAAGGCTCTCTTCCATAATGCAAAGGATTTGCAGACCGTTATCGGCAAGTATATCGAGGAGCACGAGGCTATGAAGAAGAACATCGAGAAGTTCCAGGCTGAAGCCGTTGAGCGTGCCAAGGAGCGTCTGCTCTCTCAGGCTCGCGACGTGAACGGCGTGAAGGTTATCTCTGCCGTATTGCCTATTGCTCCTGATGCAGCCAAAGACCTTGCATTCAAACTCCGTGCCGCTCTGCCGGAGAATATGCTTTGTGTAATCGGTAGCAAGCACGAGGACAAGCCGTTGCTTACTGTTATGGCTACCGACGACCTCGTTAAGGACCACGGCTTCAATGCCGGAAAGGTAATCCGCGAGGCTGCCAAACTGATACAGGGTGGCGGTGGCGGTCAGCCACACTTCGCTACTGCCGGCGGAAAGAACATCGACGGACTGTCTGCTGCTGTAGACAAGGTCGTTGAGTTGGCGCAGTTGTAAAGTAAATAATTTATTGAGACTTTCGAACTACTCAGATAAGAGTAGTTCGAGTTCTCTGATAACTCAAACAACTCTGAGTATTCATGGAACTCAGATAAATAACCAATAAAAAAAGGCTCGAAGAATTTCTTCGGGTCTTTTTTATAACTATTATTGTTTTCTGTAGTAAGCTTTTATCTCGTTTTTGAATTTCAGTTGCAGACTGTCTTTCATCATCAGTACAATGTCAACAGTGTCCCTTGCCGGACGAGCTTTCTTGCGTTTGCGGTGACCGATTTCTATAGTGCCCTCCGTAAGTACAAGTTTTCCGTTGAGGATATTCCATTCCTTATAGTATTTCACCTGTGGGTATTCCAACGGAACATCGCCGTCAAGACTTGTGGTAGTGTTAAACTGCAGTCCCACGGATTCCATCTGGTAATTCTTCTTAATCTTGAACCCCTGCTCTATCGGCACCATCATCGCCTTCATCATAGAGTCGCGCTCCGGGTCGGGCTTTGCCATCGCCATCGGCTTGGCGCCCATTGGTCCGTGTTTGCGCATCTTCGGCATTGACAGATATACCCATGTGCCCTTCAGTTCCTCAATGTCAATCACCATATCCGCCTTGTGCTTATTGTCTTTATTGATAACCACCGCCATCATGTCGCCGATCTTCGGTCGGCCAAACACCTTATGGCTGCGCATCGCCTCAATGATATTAAACCTGATCGGGTCGCTGTCGTCCGACGGCAATACCACGAGCACCGAGTCAGTGCATCCGTCGCAGGCAAGTCCGTAGAAAGTGGAGTCGCCCGGCAGTCGTACGTCTTTCACCACCTGTACACTGTCATTTCCCTTTTTGTTTCCGCCGCATGCGGCAAGAGTGAGTGCCGCAACAACGGCTATCGGCAATAGTTTTTTTATGTTCATGTTATAGTGTTTATCTTTTTCTTCTTTTTCCAAATAATTCAGAATGAGAGCCAAGACGAACAAGTTTTACAATATTTTCATCTTTGTCAAACCATATTAGCAAGTAGTCATCGTCAATATGACATTCCATATATTGCTTCCATTCACCTTTTAGGCTGTGAGGTTTAAATTCAGGTGGCAAAGAATCTCCCTTTTGTAGTTTTTCTATAATAGAAAATAATGTCTTAACCTTTTCCTCATATTTGCAAAAACGTTTAAAATCTTTCTTGAATTGGGAAGTTTTACGAATCTCTTTCATAGTTATTTCAGCGAAGCAATAAAACTTTCTAAACTATCTGTGGAAACAGTACCTGCATCATTTCCGCTTTCTGCTTCTTTCATAGCTGACAACGTTACCCTGTTTGGTACTTCTTCCCAATCAGTACTGTCAGCCGTACTTTTATCGTTACTCAATATCTTAACACCTTTAATTGCTTTTAGCACAGCTTTTAAATGAGCTAAGATAAAAGGGTTTTCAATTTGTAATGTCAACGTTGTCATAATGATAATGATTTATATATAGCAATATAACGCAATTTGAGTTATAGCCGAAATAATTTATATGGTGTTGAAACCGTTTCAATTTTGTGCATGCAAATTTACATCTTTTTCTGGATAAAAGTTCTCTAATGTGCATTTTTTTTCTTGACATTCAATTCGGAAGTAGTATTTAGAGCCTTATAACTAACCATGATTTACTATGACTAACCAAGTATAAAG
>DAIOXG010000175.1:0-5852 GCA_036758085.1 Prevotella sp.
ATCCTGAAACATTCGATGTACTCTACTCTAAGGAAGGAACAGACATCGACAAGTTCGTGAAGATTGGCGATACCCACACTGCGAATAGTGGTACATGGGAAGAGGTTACCGTAGAGATTCCTGATGGAGCAACTCGCTTCGCTATCCACCAGAACACTTCAAATACTACGAACTTCATGTTCATGATTGATGACGTCAGCTACGAAACTGGTTCCGGTAAGGTTACTGGATACAAGGTTTACCGCGACGGCAAGCTCCTGACAACTCTCGATGCCGACAAGGTTGAGTTCACTGATGAAACAGCAGAATATGGCAAGACTTACGTATATGCCGTTACTGCAGTATTCGCCGACGGTGAGTCTGAGGCAACAATTGCTACGGCAATTACTACCGACATCGATAACGTAGAGAATGTATTGAAGGCTTCTTCTTACGATGTTTACACTATCGACGGTAAGCTCATCGGAACTGACATGAAGTCGCTCAAGAACTTGAAGAGTGGTTCTTACATCATCAACAACCAGAAGGTTATCATCAGATAATGCCTCGTGGCTAAGATGAAAACCGATAGATAATCAATGCCACATCCGCAATTCTTGTTACGGGTGTGGCATTTTTCTTAAATAATGGAAATACAATCTTTAAATCATTTTTCATGACACACAGCATTATATCATTACATGGAAATCGATGCAGCTTGCTGGCTTTCGCATTCCTTGCAACGGCAATATTCTCTGCCTCTGCATCGGCAAAGCCACGCACCGACAAGCAGATGCGCGAGGCTGCAATCGCCAAACTGATAAAGAGGGCAGGCGGTCCTGCTGCGGCTTCTGCATCAACAACAGCAGTAAAGGAAATAACACGCGACGAGGGATATGTAATCTTCGGTAAGGATAATGGCGGATTTGTCGTTGTATCTACCGACGATATGGCACCGGAGGTGTTGGGATATTCTGATACTAAGATTTCTTCAACGATTGGCAATGCCAACTTCAAGTGGTGGCTACAGGCTGTAAACTGTGTGGTGAAGGCTGCTGCCAAAAGCAACACGCCAATCTTGAGGGTTACTAAACCGGATGCCTCTCGTTTCGATGCTTCCGTTGATGCCCTCTGTACTTCAAAATGGGGGCAGGAGGAACCTTACTGGAACCAGTGTCCGATGGGAACAACGGGCAGATGTCTCACTGGATGTGTGGCAACTTCTACAGCACAGATTCTATACTATCATAAGGGACCGCGCTCCGGAATAGGAACACGCACGATTTACTATCCGCAAGACAATTTCAATGGCACTCCGGTTACTGCCGACTTCGGCAATGATGAGTACGACTGGGACAATATGATCGACGTGTATACTGCCGGAAACTATACCACGCAGCAGGCTGATGCCGTGGCTCTGCTGATGAAAGACTGTGGCGTTTCTACAAATATGAGCTATTCGCCTGATGGCAGTGGAGCATACCATGACCAGACTGCCGAAGGACTGCGCAAGTATTTCGGTCTTGCCGATGTGCAATATGTATGGCGTAAAGACTACTCTGAGAAGGAATGGATGGAAATGATGTACGACCAGATTACGAAACGGCAACCTGTGATTTACGGTGGCGACGACTGGGCTGGCGGACACTCTTTCGTGCTCGACGGATATGACAGCGACGGACTGGTACATATCAACTGGGGATGGGAAGGTCAGGACGACGGATATTATGACATTGCCTTGCTTAACCCTTCGGGATATCAGTTCTCAAGAAACCAGGATGCTGTTATCAATATCACTCCGGAACCGGCAAAGGAAATGATTTCTGATACGGTAGCCGTTTCTTCGCCTGGATCGCTCCGCTCGGTGCTCAACGAGGAGATGATTTACAATTACGACACTCTGAAGGTGAATGGAAAGATTAACGGCACCGACCTGAAAACTATCAGAGCCGTAGCCGGTAGAGACGAATATGGAGAGAAGACCGACGGCGGACTTCGTACGCTTGATCTCTCGGAAGCTACAATAGTAGACGGTGGAGATGTTTATCTGAACGAGGCTGGCAAGGGACTGCGCATTGAAAAGGAAAATACGCTGCCGAGAAAGGCTTTCTATGGCTGCTCGATACGCACTCTGATTCTGCCTGATGGCATTAAGAGCATTGGCAGCGGTGCTTTCGCATATTGCAGTAGGCTTGATTCCGTTAAACTTGTTCCGGCGAAGGATGCCGATTTCTTGATGAAGGGAAATATACTGTATTCGCTCGACGGCAAGACTGTTTTAAACTCATTGCCGAGGATTGCCGACAAACTTATTGTTGACGGGGAGGTTACTAATATTGCCGATTATGCCTTCTCATCACGAAACCGCATTAAGAAACTCATTCTTGGAAGTCAGTTGCTGTCAATAGGCGAGGGCGCATTCGCTGGTTGTGGCTCTTTGGGAGAGATTCGCGTTGTAAGCAAGACTCCGATTGAAATAACTGGAGCTGGTGCTTTCGACGGAGTTGACAAGACAAACTGCAAACTGTATGTCAGGGCTGGATCTACAGCGAAGTTTAAGGCTGCATCGCAGTGGGGAGACTTCAAGAATATCGTGGAATACGGAACTACTGTTAAAGCCCGTAATTCAATGCGCAAATACGGTGATGAGAATCCTAAGATGGGATATACTATAAATGGTGATTTCGTTGATGGCGTGCCAGAGGTGACCTGTGATGCTACTCCTACATCGCCGGCAGGCAGATATCCGATACATATCTCAAGAGGTACTATTACCGATGAGGCTGTGGAGTTTGAGGATGGCTTCCTTATCGTTAAACAGGCTCCATTGACGGTAGGTGTTGAGGATGCAACTCGTCCAGAAGGTGAGGAGAACCCTACGTTTACTTTGACTTTTGATGGTTTCAAAAACAACGAGACGGTTGCTGATGCCTTTACTGTAATGCCTGTGGCTTCTTGTGATGCCGACGTTTATTCACCTGTAGGTACATATCCTATTTCTGTAGGTGGCGGTGAGGCTGCTAATTACGAACTGACTTATACTGGAGGAACTCTTACTGTTACTAAGTCGACAACTGGAATTTCTACAATTGCTGATGACTATGAGTGTGCTACTTTCAATGTCTATTCCGTAAGTGGTGAACTGGTATTAAAAGGTGTCAGAGGGCTTGATACATTGCCTAAGGGTATGTATATCATCAAAAGTCATGATGGTGGAAAAGCTGTTTGCCACAAGATAACAGTAAAATAGATTTAGTTTTTGTACTTTGATTCATAAATAAACGTTCCAATAACTAATTCTTGATTTGAATGGTTATTGGAACGTTTATTTTCTATTTCTCATTATTCTTAGGATAGAATCTTAGTTGGTCTTCCGTTTCTATCGTTACCTTGCTTTCGTCGAGTTTCGAGCTGTCGAGTTTGAATACTTTTATAAAGAAATCATATACGGCATTGCGCTTGTTCGGTCCGAAATCGTGTCGCTCCTTCGGCAGATGAACATCCGACACGTTATTCTTCTTGCCGTAAAAGCCATAGATGCGCTGTAGGTAGGGAAGTTCCAGGGTCGGAGTGGTGGATGTCCAGTCGCCGCCGTCGCTTACAAGTCCCAAGGGTTTAGGTGCAAACATGGCGGCTATCTCGGCATTACAGGTTCCGCCTCCGGCAAGCTGTATCGGCATACCGCTCTCGCAAGGGCATCCGCCGTCGAACCACGACGACAGACTTACCACCGGGCATGCTGCCGTGTATCTCGAATCGAGTGCCGTGAGAAGAACTGTCTGGGTGCCACCGCCCGAACCGCCGTTCACTCCGATGCGCGTCTTGTCTACATCCTTCCTTTCTATCATCCAGTCGAGAATCCTTATTCCGTTGAGTGCCTGCATCTGGTGAGCCTCGGCAGTCTGGTGGGCCTTTGCTCCAACTTCATCTTCCGACTCTCCCCATCCCCAGAGATCGAAGTCTACGCAGATGGCTCCCATACGGGCAAGGGCGCCCAGTCGTTGCTGCTGCACCTTACCATAACGGCCGTTAAGGAAATGTCCGTTAGGACAGATAATCAGTGGATGTTTTCCTTTGCTTGTAGGGGCATATATAGACCCCTTCACGGTGTGTCCGTTTACCGTCTTCATCGAGAAATTCTGCACGGTGTATCCGTCATACTTTCTGATTTTCGATACGAGGGGCTTTTCTTTTGAACATTTCGCCAGTAGCGGGTCTATTCCAAGACGTTCCCTCACCTCGTGGCGCAGGGTGTCGCGGCGGGCTTCCCACTGAACCTTGTCATTGTATTTTGAAGCGAGATACGGCAGAAGCTTCTCCCCGTCGGCCGGCTGGCGGCGCGGATACTCATATTGCTTGATTTTATATAGTTTGCCGTTTTGCTTCAAGGCATAGAAGTCGAAAGGCTTGAGGATATTGTCGAACGTCTCCTCAAGAGAATACGGGCGGATGCGGAAATCGGCATAGTTGAGCTTCAGTCCAGTGGTGTCCACATTAAACTTCAGTTTCACATTAAAGCGTTTTGCCACATCGTTCAGCACATCGCCCAACGGCCGTGCATACTTCGTTTCGAAAGTCTGTGCGCTGCAAGCCGTAGCTGCAAGCAAGGCAGCTATAAGTAGTGAGTTCTTCTTCATTGTTTGTTTTATATTTTATGATTATATGCAAATCTGTATTTACAGACATTCACACTCAATTGTTCTGTTATTATAAAGTAATTTATACCACTCTCCTTTATATAAGCAACCATTTCCATACTGGTATTGCCTGTATTTCTTTTCCGTCTACGACAATGTTTTTTTCATAGTCGCGGGTTATAATGACACCCTTGTATTCATGGAAAGTATTCAAAAATTTTACAAGTCCTCCAATTTCACGCTCGTATGTTGTCTCGTCATTTATATTGTATGCCACTTGAATAGCAATTCTTTCCGTCGGTATACAGAAATCAATTTCAATGTTTCTGTTGTAATAATACAGTAGAGTTTCTTCTTCGGTATTTCTGTATTTTCGGTTAAGTTCATCTGCAACAATATTCTCAAGCAATTTTTTTTCACCCTGAAACAAAAACAAATTGAGAATGCCGTTGTCTATGATATACCTTTTTTTAATGGTTGCCTGTTCTGTAAGAGGGGAGGCAAGGTTGGGAACAGAAAACAGAAGGTAAGCTTCTTGCATGTATTCCAAATAATCTTTAAGCACAGACAGACTGACGGAGTCTCCTGTGGATTTTATCATGTGCTGAAGTCGTGACAGTGATGACGGTTGCATCACACTATCTGCGAGTTTCTTTGCAAGAAACCTAAAAACTCTTGTATTTCTGATTTTGTTTCTCTCAACGATATCTCCAATGAGAATCTTTTGATAAAGTCCGTTAAGATATTCCCTCTTGTCCGGTTGTACAAACGTTTCGGCTATACCGCCCTCATAAAAATACTTGTCGAATGATTTTGAAACCAAGGATTTTATCTGTTGGTCGTATTCCCAGTTTCTGCCAATTTTCACATTATGGTATGTTAAGTATTCGTTGAACGAGAATGGAAATATTTCCCTTGAAATAAATCTTCCGCCCAATGTCGAGGCAATCTCCCGACTTAACATCTTTGCGTTGCTGCCAGTTATCATTACCCTATATTTAGAGTCTGCCAGTCGGCGTGCAAACTTTTCCCATCCTAATATATTTTGTATTTCGTCCAGATACACAAGAGGTTGTTTGTCTGGATATAATTCCATATATGAGTCAAGGATTATGCCTAACTCTTCCGCTTTGAGAGACAGTAGACGCTCATCCTCGAAATTGATGTATAGAATATTTTCCGCAGTTGTTTTCCCGCTTTTTATCCGGTCTTGTATGTCTTGGTATAGCATATAAG
>DAIOXG010000176.1:0-5827 GCA_036758085.1 Prevotella sp.
ACATATTATATAATAGCTAACTGTCTAAAATTACGATTATATATTATCATTACAAATGCAACATGAACAAAAATAATGAGTAACTTTGCACCCGTAAAAGAAAAAATTCAGGTAAATAAAAGAAATGGGGATTAGTTTTAATAAAGGGAAGAAGGAAATCGACATGCTCCACGGACCACTGTTGATGAAGATTCTGATTTTTGCCCTACCACTTGCAGCAAGCAGTTTGATGCAACAGCTGTTCAATTCTGTGGATGTTGCCGTAGTGGGACATTTTGCCAGCAAAGAGGCACTCGCCGCCGTGGGCAGCAACGCTCCGGTAATAAATCTGCTCATCAACCTGTTTATGGGTATATCGATGGGGGCCAACGTTATCATTTCCAACCACATCGGTCAAAACGATAGCAAGAGCATAAAGGATGCCATACACACCGTTGCTTTGGTATCGATAGCAAGTGGCATTTTTCTGATGCTGCTGGGCATCATCGTGGCGCGACCGATACTGGAACTTATTGACACACCAGACAGCGTATTGAGCCTTGCTGTGGTGTATCTCAGGATATATTTCTGTGGTATACCGTTTTTCATGATATTCAACTTTGCCTCGGCTATTCTGCGAAGCATGGGCGACACACGCCGACCACTATATATATTGCTTGTGGCGGGAATAGTGAATACGGTATTAAACCTGTTTTTCGTTATCTGCCTAAACATGAGCGTGGCTGGTGTTGCTATTGCCACTTGCATCTCAAACATAATTAGTGCAACTCTTATCGTAAGGAATCTTCTCCACGAGGAGGAGCCGTACAGACTGGACTTCAAGGGGATGAGGATAAAATGGACCGAACTAAAGAGAATGTTGCAAATCGGTGTGCCGGCAGGAATTCAAGGCATGATATTCTCGTTTTCAAACGTACTGCTTCAGTCGGCAATCAACGGCTACGGAGCGGCAGCAATCGCCGGTTCGGCAGCTTCGCTCAACTATGAATCCTACTGTTACTTCCTTGTAGTAGCCTTCGACGGAGCGGCAATAAGCTTTATCGGACAGAACTATGGAGCTGGCAACAACGACCGGGTGAAACGGGTGTTTTGGATTTGCATGGGATTAGGCTTTGCCGCCTGTATAGTGAGCAATTTACTCATCACCTGGCAGCACATCCCCTGTCTGAGTATTTTCTCCACCGACCCCGAAGTGTTGAAATTCGGAACAACGCGCATCTTCGTTGCTCTTGCCACCCAGTCTATCGCCTGTTTGTATGAGATTCCGGGTGCCTCGCTAAGAGGAATGGGCAAATCTGTGCTCCCTACGCTTATCACGATATTCGGTACCTGTCTGCTGAGGATTGTATGGATTTTCGGCGTAGCAGAACATTTCAAGAGTTTCAAGGTGCTCATGATGGCTTATCCTGTTTCGTGGACTCTTACCGGAATAATGATGAGTGTAACATTCTGGATGTTCGTGAAAAAGAAACTAAGAGTGAAAAATGAAGAATGAAGAATTGCTGAGCAAAATGAAGAATGAAGAATTGCTGAGCAAAATGAAGAATGAAGAATTGCTGAGCTGACGCTCAGCGAAATGAAGAATGAATATTACTTCAGTTCTCTGAAATCTCCCAGTTCTCCCTCCGAGCCCTCCCAGTTCTCCCATAAAAAATTAGAAAAAACAATGCCAAGACCAACAACCCTATACGTTAGCGACATGGACGGAACACTCCTTAACCAGCAGTCCGTTTTGTCTGCAACAACAATAAAGAAACTGAATTCCCTGATAGAACAGGGTGCCATGTTTACCGTTGCCACGGCACGCACGCCGGCAACGGTAGTCAATCTGATGAAGGATGTGAACGCCACGCTGCCATTTATCGTAATGGCAGGTTGTGCAATGTGGGACAACAAGAAACAGGAATACACCTCGGCAAGAACAATCTGCCGGGACGATATCCAGAAATTTATCAATATCTTTGAGCACCACGGCAATAACCCGTTCTTATATTATAAACACGGCAACCAAATTATCGTTCGCCACAGCAATCATCTGTCGGAAGAGGAGCATGAATTCATAGATCCCAGAGTTACAGGACCACTAAAGAAGCTCGTGACCGTAGACAAGCTGTCGGCAGATGATTCTTCCGACGAATTGATGCTCATCTTCAGTATGGGCAAGTTCCGCGACCTTAGGGCAATCGCCGACGATATTGACAGAGAAGGACTAAGTTGCACATACAACTGCTATCACGATATCTTTAACGATGAGCTGGGATTTATCGACCTCTACACCAAGGGCACGACAAAGGCTGAAGCCATCAAAGAACTTGCCGCAAAGGTGGGAGCAGAACGGATTGTAGTGTTCGGCGACAACCTCAACGATATCCCTATGATGCGTATTGCCGACCACAGCGTTGCCGTGGAGAATGCCTACGACGAGGTGAAGGCGGCAAGTGATGAGGTCATCGGCACGAACGAAGACGACAGTGTTGTGAAATGGATTGAGACAGACTTCAACAATCAATCCAATTCGAAATAATTTGCTTACCAACGGGTGTCAAGACACTCTCCGGATGAAACTGCACGCCACGCACGTCGTATTCTCTATGGCGAAGCGACATTATCTCCCCATCAGGACTCTCCGACGTTACTTCAAGACATGATGGAAGAGTGGCTCTGTCTACCACCCAACTATGGTAACGCCCTACTTCAAACTCCTTTGGCAATTCCTTGAACAATATATCATCTGCCACCACTCTACACGGAGTGGCAACGCCATGATATACATTCTGCAAATTGCGCAACGTGCCGCCAAAGACTTCGGCTATCGCCTGATGACCAAGGCACACACCAAGCAGCGGCTTCTTCCCTGCATACGCCTTTATAACATCAAGCAAGAGTCCAGCCTCGCTCGGTATTCCCGGACCGGGACTGAGCAATATCTTGTCGTAACAGGATAAATCTTCTATTTTAAACTTGTCGTTGCGAACAACATCAACTTCTACATTCAAACTGCGTACGAGGTGTACGAGATTATAAGTAAAGCTGTCGTAATTGTCTATGATGATGATTTTCATGATTGTTATTTTTTATGGGAGAACTGGGAGTTATGGGAGTAATAAGACTTATAAGACTTATAAGACTAATAGTCATTCCTAATTCCTATTTCCTATTTACTAATTCCTATTTCCTATTTACTAATTCCTAATTCTATTAATCGCTTCCCTCAAAGCCCCGAGTTTGTTATTCACTTCCTGCAATTCATATTCCACATCACTCTTAGCCACGATGCCGCCACCAGCCTGAAACCACAGTTCGCCGTTACGACTTACGAAGGTGCGGATAGTAATTGCCTGATTAAGATTGCCGTTGAAACCGATATAGCCAACACAACCGCCATACGCTCCACGACTATGCGGTTCATACTCGCTGATAAGTTGCATAGCCCTCACCTTAGGTGCACCGCTAAGTGTACCGGCAGGAAAAGTATCGATAAAAGCCTTAATAGAATTGGCACCTTTGTTTAGTTTACCGCTCACCCTACTAACGAGATGCACCACATGACTGTAATACTGAAGATCTTTATAGAAATCCACCTTTACATCATGACAATTGCGCGAAAGGTCGTTGCGGGCAAGGTCTACAAGCATCACGTGCTCTGCATTCTCCTTAGGGTCATTGCGCAGATACTCTGCAGCACGGCGGTCAGACTCTGCATTCCCCGTGCGCTTTGTTGTTCCGGCAATAGGGTCGATATAAGCCTTGCCACCGTCGATACGACAATGCGTCTCCGGACTGCTTCCTATCAGACGGAAACCTCCGAAATCGAAATAGAAGAGATATGGCGAGGGATTGATACTACGAAGCGAACGGTAGAGTTGGAAATCATCGCCCTCATAACGCTGTACGAAACGACGCGACAATACAATCTGGAACACGTCGCCCCGCTGACAATGACGAATGCCGCGACGAATATTCTCGCGATGCTCGTCGTCGGTAAGAGTGGATGTCGTTTCACCAACACTATGGAACGGAAACACCTGTGCCACACCGTATTCTATCCTCTCCAGAATATCATTGATTCTCTTTTTTGTAGCATCATGATTACCGTCTAAGTCAATTGACACAAGAGTGAGCTTGTTGTTATAGTGGTCGAAGACAAGAACATCGCGGAACAAGGTGTAAAGGATATCCGGAGCATCGTTCTTCTCCATTCTCTCATCTTTCACCTTTATATTTTCGAAATACTTCACGGCATTAAACGAGGTGAAGCCGAAGAGACCGCAGAACTCACTCCCTTCGCCAGTAATTTCAATCTGAGACAAAAAACGTCCGAAGGCATCTTCGCATCGGAATGAATCATCGATATTCTTTCTTTCCACCTCACCACTCGGCAACAGGAGTTCGGCAACGCCATGCGCTACCGACACATGTCCGATAGGATTAAAGGCAATAAACGAACGGCTGTTTGCCGCATCGTGATAATCGGAACATTCCATCAGAACACTTTGTGGTGAAAGGTCGCGCAATTTAAGATACACCTCTACAGGAGTATGCATATCGGCAAGAATTGTATTTGAAAAAGAATTGTATTTTATCATTGATTTTTATTTTTATTGGGAGTAATGGGAGAACTGGGAGTAATGGGAGAACTGAGAGAAATAAGACAAATATGAGTAATATTCATTCTTCACTCTTCATTCTAAGATACGTTTCAATATCCTTGTCGCCCCTGCCGCTGACGGTAAGCACTACGACTTCATCTTTCTTAAAATCAATTTTCTGTAGGGCGGCGATGGCATGTGCACTCTCGATTGCCGGGATGATACCCTCCATACGTGTCAGTTCGAATCCGGCGCGGATAGCCTCATCATCGTTGATGGCAAGGACACGGGTTCTGCCTTTTACAGCCATATTGCAATGCATCGGACCGACACCAGGATAATCCAGTCCGGCAGAAACGGTAAATGCCTCCTCAATCTGTCCGTCGTCGTCTTGCATCACGAGCATCTTGCTACCGTGAAGAATTCCCGTAGTGCCACAATGGATAGTGGCAGCAGTATGACCTGAATGGATACCCTCGCCACCAGCCTCGGCAAGAACGATTCTCACTCGCTCGTCGTTAGCATAATGGTAAATCGTGCCGGCAGCGTTCGACCCACCGCCGATACATGCCACGAGAGTGTCGGGATAGTCCCTACCCTCCTTCTCCTGCAACTGCCATTTTATCTCCTCCGAGATAACGCTCTGCATCCTTGCCACGATGTCTGGATACGGATGAGGTCCCATGGTGGAGCCCACGATATAAAAGGTATCAGCAGGATGACAACACCAGTCGCGTATTGCCGCCGAACAAGCATCGCTGAGCGTCATATTTCCCGTAGTAACAGGATGAACTGTAGCTCCGAGCATCTTCATGCGCTCCACGTTAACATGCTGCCTCTCCACATCCGTCTTGCCCATAAACACCTCACACTGCATTCCCATCAGGGCACAAACCGTGGCTGTGGCAACACCATGTTGTCCGGCACCGGTTTCGGCAATAATCCTTGTCTTGCCCATTTTCTTTGCCATAAGGATTTGTCCGATGGTATTGTTTATCTTATGTGCTCCAGTATGGTTCAGGTCTTCACGCTTTAGATAGAGTCGGCAACCGTATTTCTCGCTCATCCGGCGTGCGAAATAAAGGGGCGACGGTCTGCCCACATAGTCGCGGAGCAAGCTGTGGTATTCTTTCTTGAACTCCTCGCTCTCTATTATCGGCAGGTATGCCTGCTGTAGCTCGTCCACGCAGCGGTGGAGTATTTCCGGTATATATGCTCCGCCGAAGTCACCGTAGAAT
>DAIOXG010000177.1:0-5806 GCA_036758085.1 Prevotella sp.
ACTTACTAAAAATATAATGTGCAAGTTTTTTGCAGTTTTTTTGTCCCCGATACCGATATATTCAGTTTTCAAACCTTCAAGATACGTAAGTTAATGCAGTTTCGCTTACGGTCCATTACTGTCCCTTTCCGTTTGCGCCCTGGCTCTTTCCCCCTTGCATAACATCATCGTTCTCAATGGTACGCGACGCTTTCTTCACCCCGCTTTCAAGTTTTCCGATACGATAACTCACGGCAAGTGCGAACCACTGTTGGTCGAATTTAAGCGTACCTTTGCTCTTGAAATTTTCTCCAGCCACCGTTTGACGGTAGGTGAAGTATTTTTTGAAAGGATTTCCCGCAGCCAGAGTTATGTTCAGACGGTCATCGAGCATTTTCTTCGTTATTGAGATATCGTGGGTATAATATTTGCCGTCTTTTCCCTGAAGAGTAACATTCGGTGTACTCATATACATAGAAACCGAAACCGTCCATGTCTTGGCGATAGTCTGCTGTGCATTTGCCCATACCGACATGTTCCATCCGTGGTTCTTCAGCGTCAGACCGTCGCTAAGATGGGCATATCCGCCCCAGGCGTTCATAGTGAGACGGGTGTTGGTGAACGGATTCCAGTTTACATACCCGCTGACGTTGAAATTCTGCGTCCTACCTATATTATAATAGGTGGTATACCTCACAAGTTTGCCAGTAGGCTGTTCCAGTCCGGCGATAGTATTGTCGTTTACCATGCGCGACACGCTCTCGATACTATTGTTTGTGAAACTATACCCCGTGGTAAGCGAGAGGTTCAGCTTTTGTCCGAAGCTGCTGAACTGAATGTCGAAAGAATGAGTCTTCTCCGAATCGAGATTAGAGTTACCCTGACTGATATTCTCCGGATTGTTGTCGTCGAGATACGGATTAAGATACCATATACCCGGACGACTGATGCGCATCTTGTATGACAAGGAGAGGTTCATCATGTCGGTAAACTTATATCCGAGCTTAGCCGACGGCACGAGGTCATCGAAGTTCTTGGAGAAGTCAGAACCTTTACCGAGCAGATATTTCACTTTCTGCAAGGTATGCTCATAGCGCAGTCCGAGCCTTGCCGACCATTTTTTCAGAGCAAATCCATAACCAAGATAGGCAGCAAAGATATCGTTGCGGTGCTTGAAATGCGAACTGTTGTCGGCATCGTATGCCGGATCGCCAGAGCCATCGGTAGCAATGTCATACTTGTCGTTTGTCGACCTGTTCTGCCGAAGGATATATTTCGCACCTGTTTCAAGAGTGTGATGCTTGGCAAACGGAGTGGTATAATCCAATTGGAAAGTCTGCTCCGTACTGCTCTGGTCGCCGTCAACATTCTGGTTTTTGATGCGGTTCAGGTAATCAAACCAAGTTTCGTCGGCATACATGTCTGAGTATGAGAGTCGGCTTTTGCTCGTATTAGGATCCGTTTCGATGCGGTAAGAGAGAGTAAGCAGACGGTCTTTCACATTTTTGAATGAGCGCTGATAATCGATGCCACCGCTGATGCTCGTATAATTCCCCTTTTCGTGGTTAAAGCGTGAATATCTATATAGGTCAGCAGCCGACGGAACATACGAACGGACGCTGCCACTATTGTCCTGTTTGCTTCGGTAATTGTTCATCCATAAAGAAGCCGTAACGAGGCGCAAAGTATCAATCTCATAACTCGCTTCGATGCTTCCGCCATGCCATTGACTCTTAGGTTTCGAGAAATAACTGTTTTCAGTAACTCTCGCCACGTTGCCGTTGTCGTCGAGCGTCTGCTGCTCACTATAGCTGCTCTGTTTTCCGTTATTCTGAAAACTGTTGTTGTAGTTGGCGCTCACCGTCAGCTTGCCCTTCTTCACCGTGGCGAAGACACCGCCGCCAAAGCCTTTGTTGTGACCGCGCAGAGAAACAGTTGCCGTATATCCCTCAGGTCCTTTGCCCTCAGTAATAATATTGAGGATACCGCCCACGCCCTCGGCATCATACTTCGGTCCTGGGTTAGTAATCACCTCAATCTTCTTAATGCTCGAAGCCGGCATGCTCTTCAACACCTCCTTCGGGTTGTTGGTCATCATGTTGTTAGGTTTTCCGTTAACATACACCTTAAACGACGAAGTACCGTTCACCTTAATATTGTCCTGTCCGTCGACAGTAACCATCGGCACCTTCTTCAGCATATCCATCACGGTGTTCACATTCGACTCCGGGTCGTCCTCCACGCTATACGTCAGTTTGTCGATATCAGCCTTCACCAGCGGTTTGTAGGCAACGACCTCAACGCCTTGAAGCTCCGTCTTGCTGTCGGAGACGAGCAGTCTTCCCATTTCAATCACTTTAGAAGCCGAAGATACATTAAACTCCCGGCGGATAGTGTTGCGCCCCATCGAGCTGACCGTAAAGACATATTTGCCCTCACCTTTACCGGCAACGCTGAATTTGCCGTTGATATCCGTAACAGCCATTGCCACGGGTTTCCCGTTCTCCTCCCCATGGCGATAAATGCCGATTGTAGCATACGGTTCACCATTGCCGCTTATAGAGTCGACAACCTCACCTATAACTTTATAGGAAAAATTATTGCCTTGAGCCAATGCACCTACAACCGATGACACAGCAAAGACAATAAAAAGCATTAATCTCTTTAACCTCATCAATAACCTAATTATATATTAAACATAAAGCAGCATCGCAATGCCATAAAAAGCAGCAATAACCTGCATCAAATATATATTAGACGAGATTTTACATACATTTGATACAAGAAATCTCTATATTTAACAGACTTTAACAAGAAAAAAGCATAAACCTCTACATCAGGAACCCTACAATAAGCGGAATATTCCATGCAAGCAGATATACGGTCAAGACAACAATCAGCGAACGCACGGCAGTGAGTCTCCTTCCGCTGAGCTGCTTCAGCATATATGCCATGGCGATAGGGATAACGAAAAGCCAATGTGCTCCCATGATATACACCTCGTTAAGTCCGAAACCAAGCAGCATGTGGATAAACATGTCGAAGCCAAAGCCACAAAGCGCCATCCAAAGGAACTTGTTCCTTCTGCCCATCCATATACCGAACAGGAACAGAACCACGACAATAAATTCCACACTATAGTTAAGCCAGTTGTTATAGTAAACAAGAACAGGTCTGCCACGCAGTGTGTCGCCGAGCAGATGATCGGGATGCAACTGTATAGACTCGCCGAAAAGATTTTCCACGGCAGAATCCCAGCGCGGCGTGGAGATATCCGTCCAGCTCGAGAACTCGCCGTTGGCAATAGGCTTTCCCTTATGGGCCCAGCCCGGTTGCTTATGGTCAGCAATATACTTAGCCTTGATCCTCTTTTTCATCATTCCGTCGAAAGCCTTCTTTATCTCAACAGAGTCAGTGAGGCTCGTAGTGTCGCGGAACAGGGCAAAGTCCTTAGCCTTCTGCTCGTCACTCTTTTTCTTCTTCAGTTCTGCACGGTGCTTAGCCTCAGGGAATTTGAAATAAGCGTATTCCCAGCGCGCCACTCCCCAGATGACAGCCGATGGAATCAATACGGCAAAAAGCAGGTATCGAGGGCGGAAGAAGCGCTTGCCGTCAACAAAGAGAGCATCGATAAAGATTTTTATTCCGTTGCTTAGCGTGATGCCGGCAGTGAAGAGAAACATGAGCATCGTCTGCCATCCGTCGAGCCGTTTCTTGTCGCGCAGCTTTACTCCACACACATAAAGTGCCATGAGGAGCATGAACATCGAGGGAGCGAAATGGTCGGGCACGATATACGACACCGTAACGTATGAAAAGCTGAAGAGCAGCGAAGCGAGCAAGACGGAATCGAGTCCCGCCACTCCGATAATGTCGCGACATATCCTCATCACGAAGATAAAGGAATAGAACACGAGGAAGAGCAGTATTATCGCCACGATATATTGCACGAGATTTACTCCCGTGGCACTAATCAGCCAACCGTCGAGCAGCGACAACGGATAAACGAAGAAAGCCAGCAGCGGATGGCGGAAGATATTATAGTCGGGGCTCCACCTTGTAATCACGATATACGTTATAGGGTCGAAGCCTGATATCCCGAAGTTTTTTACAAACAGCGACCATGCTGCCTTTGTGGGCTGCATGAACTTGTCGGCATATTTCAGGATGACAAGAGCATTGAGCACGGCATACGCTATCGTGGCGATGGCTGCCGGCAGTGCCTCGTGCCGCTTGACGCGAAACATTCGGAAAATCTGGATTATTATATTCTTGAATTCTGGGATGGGATTGTTCATATTGTTGTTGTTTTAATTTTTTTATTGGGAGAGTTCGGAGGCCTCAAAGAACTCGGAGAACTCAGAGGACACTGAGAGCTCAGAGAGCTCGAAAACACTATTTCCTGAAAGGCTTGTAGAAGCCTTCATCGGCGAAATTGAGCATCTCGATGTCGCCGATGCTGTCGCCAAACGCCGTAAGCCAGTAAGAGCGGCGGTCGGGGTGGAGGGCAAGAATCCGTCTTACCTTCTCCTTCCGACGGCAGTTGGCTGACAGGAACCTGCCGGTAAGCGCACCATTCTTCGTCTCTATTCTCGTGCAGAAAATCTCTATTTGCGGAAATTCTGCAAAGAAAGGAGCAACCCAGTTGTTGATGCTCGCACTGACAATCATCACCGTAGAGTCCGGTTCGGAGAGTATCTGGCGTATCTTCTCCATTCCCTTGTTGCGCAGAATGTCTTTGCGGGAAGCGACAAAGCGCTGGCATAGATTGTCGAACATATCTTCGGGCATGCCTTTGAAATACCAGGCAAAGATGCGCTCCTTCACCTTACCGCTGTCCATAATGCCCAGTTTCATAGCTAACAACAGGGGAAGATGGAGAGAGAAGCATCTGAGGAACTCCTTCCATCCATAGGCGAAGACGAGGAAGGCTATCAGCGAATCTCGTTTGGTCAGAGTGCCGTCGAAATCGAATGCATATATTTTTTTCATCATATCACGTATATTATAAACAGGAAAGCGAGCAACCACAACACTACAACTACTTGCAGGAAGCGGTCGCGAAGCATCGTCTTTGTAGGGTCGCCACTCTTGTTGTCGACAAGAGTTAGCTGGAGATACCGCAATATGCCAAGCAGAACGAAGACGGTTGTGAGATACAGATAGTGTGTTCCGATACGCGCCTCCACCTCTGGCGACACCGTATACATGACATAACACACCAGTGTAACGGTTGCCGTTATCGTAATCGCCTGGTTTATGAATTCCAAATTGTAACGAATGGTGTTCCGTCGCGGCGCATGCCCCGTCTGGTTCATCCTCAACACATCGTCGCGGCGCTTTGCCAGCGAGAGGAAGAGCGTCAGGAGGAACGTCATGAGCACAATCCAGTTGCTCAGTTCCATTTCCGTAGCCACTCCTCCGGCGAGCAGTCGCAATACGAAGCCAAAGGCTATTACGCATACATCTACTATGGCATGCCGCTTCAGTATCAAGCAGTATGCCACATTCAGCAACAGATAAACGCCGAGCACAGCCGAAAGCCTCAAGGCATTACCGTCAAGCAATGCCGCACAGCCGAAGCTCATGACTATCATAACAGCCATCATCATATACCCCTGGGATACGCTTACCGCTCCGGAAGCTATCGGGCGATGACACTTCACAGGATGCCGGCGGTCGTCTGCCACGTCGACGATATCGTTTAAGCAGTATATCGACGAGGCGATGAAACTGAAGGCGGCAAAGGCGATTAACGACGCCTGGATGTCGGAACAGTCGAGCAGACTGCCACCGAAGAACAGCGGAACGAAAACGAACACGTTTT
>DAIOXG010000178.1:0-5773 GCA_036758085.1 Prevotella sp.
GACAGAGCAAATGGGCGCAGAGTTCCTGCGTTTATATCCTGCCGCAAATATTCTTGTGGCGACCAAAAAAGACTTTGAAGCGAAGAATCGCAAGCGTTTGTGTGCCAAGATAGCCACAGGCGACTATGACGCAGTAATCATCGGACATTCTCAACTTGAAAAAATCCCGATTTCCCCAGAGCGTGAGGAGAGAATGATTAAAAATCAAATCAACGAAATCGCCGAGGGAATAAAGGAACTTAAATCAAACGGTAGCCGCAATGCGGACAATTTCAGCGTAAAGCAGCTTGAAAAGACAAAGAAGTCGCTTGAAGCTCGTCTGAAAAAGCTCATAGAAAGCCCCAAGCGTGATAATGTAGTCACTTTTGAGCAACTCGGCATTGACAAGCTCTACGTCGATGAAGCGCACTCGTTCAAGAACCTGTTCTTATACACAAAAATGCGCAACGTCGCAGGCATACAGCAGACCGAAGCGCAGAAATCCTCCGACCTGTACATGAAATGCCAGTATCTTGACGAGATAACAGGCGGCAAGGGCGTTGTGTTTGCCACAGGAACGCCAGTTTCAAACAGTATGACGGAGCTTTACACCATGATGAGATACTTGCAGTCCGATACGCTGAGCCGGCTCGGAATGCAGAATTTCGACTCATGGGCTTCCAATTTCGGCGAAGCGGTCACAGCAATCGAGCTTGCGCCGGAAGGCACGGGATACCGTGCGAAAACTCGTTTCTCCAAATTCTTTAATCTGCCGGAGCTTATGAACATATTCAAAGAAGCGGCTGATATAAAGACGGCGGATATGCTCAATCTCCCCGTTCCCGAAGCTAAATTCCACAACATAGTGGTTCAGCCGACGGATATGCAGCGGGAAATGGTATCGGCTCTTTCAGAAAGAGCAAAGTTGATACACAATAAAGCTGTAATGCCCGAAGAAGATAATATGCTCAAGGTCACGAACGACGGGCGTAAAATCGGACTAGACCAAAGACTTATAGACCCGCTGCTGCCGGACGACCCATGTTCTAAGGTCAATACTTGTATCAACAATGTGTTCGATATTTATACTGAACACAGCGACAAAAAGTCTGCGCAGCTTATTTTCTGCGACTTTTCGACCCCGAAGAACGACGGCTCATTCAATCTCTATGATGACATTCGTACTAAACTCGTCGCTAAAGGTGTGCCGAAAAACGAAATTGCCTTTATTCACGAAGCGGATACCGAAGTGAAGAAAAAAGAGCTTTTCGCAAAGGTCCGTTCCGGGCAAGTCCGTGTGCTTCTCGGCTCGACTGCAAAGTGCGGCGCAGGAACGAATATTCAGGATAAGCTAATTGCGCTTCATCATCTTGACTGCCCGTGGCGACCGTCCGATTTGGAGCAGCGAGAGGGCAGGATTATCCGGCAAGGCAATGAAAATCCCTCGGTAGATGTTTATCGTTATGTAACCGAAGCCACGTTTGACGCATACCTTTACCAGACAATCGAGAACAAGCAGCGGTTCATCTCGCAAATCATGACCTCAAAATCGCCTGTGCGCTCGATGGAGGACGTGGACGAAGCTACGCTCTCTTATGCGGAGGTCAAAGCACTCTGCGCAGGAAATCCTCTCATTAAGGAGAAAATGGACTTAGATGTTGAGGTCACAAAGCTAAAGGTAGCAAAGTCGAATCACACAGCACAGCAGTACAGTCTTGAGGACAGAGTTCTGAAAACTCTGCCGCAGAGCATTTCCCGTGTCGAACAGCGAATAGATGGATTGCGTTCGGACTGTGAGCATTTCAAGGCACAGCCGATTGTGGTGGAGGGAATATCCCCCATGACGGTGTGCAACGCTATATACACCGACAAGGAAACCGCAGGACAGGCTATCCTAAAGGCTTGCAAGAATGTAAAGGCAAACGCTGATTATGACCTCGGCACATACAAAGGCTTCAGCATGACGCTTTCATACGACAGCTTTGCGCAGGAGTACCATTTAGACCTACAGCGTGAAGCTACGCACAGATTATCTCTCAGCACTTCGGCGTTAGGTAACATTACCCGCATAGACAACGCTCTTGCAGGCATTGAAAACAGGCTGAACCAGAGCATAGAACAGCTTGCAGGACTGAAAGAGCAGCTAGAAACCGCAAAGGGCGAGCTTGGGAAGCCGTTCCCTATGGAACAGGAGCTTTCCGAAAAGAGCGCAAGACTTACCGAGCTTGAGCTGCTGCTGAAAATCGACGATAACAGCGAACACGATGAACATGATTCGGGTGAACACGACGTCGAATCCGAAGTGGCCGAAAAGCCGGGCATAAATGCGAAGCCCTCTGTAATAAAGCAGATTTCAGCAATTAAAGCGGAACAAATTCCGCAAAGTGCCGCAAATTCTGCGCAGAAAAAACTTGAAATATCCGTTGACAAATAATGTAATCTATAATATAATTCATAGTGTCATTATGATATGATGTTTCTAGGATTTCCTCACAAAATCTCCCTCTTGGAGCGTTGCTTCAGGAGGGAGATTTTTTTGTTGGCTGACAAACTACTCTGATTTTTTACAGGAAAATAGTGAAAAGGTATTGTAAATTTAATCGAAAAGGAGTATAATATAATGTAAAGAATGCTATTGTTTTTTATTGATAGGAGGGGTATTATGCGCACAAAGACGAGTGATGAGTATATTTCTAATCGGGCATGGCTTCGAGATGTAGTAGCAGGTCAGCCGATGATTCTTCGTGGCGTGTCTGCATTAGAGTACCTTGAATATATTGACGGCTACTTTGGAGAAGATGAAATATATGTATATGCGGAAAATGAAGGCGCATATGAAAACATACATTATAAAATAATTGACAATGCAGCACATATTGAGTACAAGAAACTTGGAAACGTTCTTTGTTCGACTTTTAACCAAGCTATAAACGATACACTAAACGACCAGTTCTCAGATGACCAAGTTATTTGTGAAGCGTTAAGCAACTACTTTTATTCCAACAACGAAAGTTTTGATGAACTGCTGATAAGCAAGGATAATTTTGAGCGGTTCAACACCCTAGTTACTTCGGCAGTTTCGTTTTACAGTGGAGGGTAAAATGACAGAAAAAGAAAAGTTGATGTATGATATTATTTCCAAAATTTCCGACATGGACGTCCCCATTGTATTCAAAGGAGCTTTAATTACCAAACTGATACTGGACGAACATGGCTACAAGGAAATTCAAAGAATGACTAAAGATATAGATGCTAACTGGGTAGGTTCCCCGCCATCTATGTCGTATTTAAGAAATACCATTAGTGAAGCCCTCGGTGAATTAAATGAGAAATTCGATGTTGAAGAAAGCAGAGAATATGGACAAGGCAGGTCAGCAGGTCTTGCCATTCGTGATAAGTTGACAGGCGATAAAGTTATTTCTATGGATATTGACATCAAGTCATCATCTGGAGCAAGAGCATATTATTATGGCGAAGCTAGTATTAAAGGCGTTTTAGCAAATGATATTCTTGCAGATAAAATCAGTACTATGTCAAGTGATGCTGTATTTAAGCACCGTGCAAAAGACATGGTTGACGTGTATGCTTTAACGCATTGTGTTAAAGTAGATGTAAAACAGATTTTTGATACCTGCGCTAGAACAGGCAGAAATATTCAATCGTTTGATAGCTTTTTCAATAGAAAAGCTGATGTTGAACACGCATACAACAAGTTGAAAGGAATAGAGGGAAAACCGCCATTTGCCACGGTTTACAGCTATTTGAGTAATTTTGTAGTTCCTTTCGCCAAGAGAGAGATTAAATCATGTATATGGAATCCGCAAAAGAAAAGTTGGGATTCTGATGAACCCCAACGGATACGTTTACAGGATAATTCTGTTCCACAGGAAAAACGCTCCTCTGTTCTGGCAGACCTAAAGGCTATAAAGGCAGAACAGGCGCAGGACAAGCCCGACCGCTCTCATCAGCGCAGCAAGACCAAATCGAATAACATAGAATTGTAAACAGCCCTGCTACCAAGCAAGGCTGTTTCACTTTATGTATCCACACAGGAATTACTCTTGACGTCGTTTTCCTTTACAATTTTATCGAGAAAGACAGCCAGAAGCTCTGGGGAGATGTCTATCGGAATTTCAGCTGTAAAACCGTTGCCTTTGAGTTTAATAACATTGAGCTGCGGTTCTTTCGGTTCTAATCCACATAGCCAGTCCATTGACACATCGTATTTCGTAGCTATGCTTATAAGTGCAGCAACAGTCGGCTGCATTCTGTCCGTTTCGTATGCCGATAGAGTGGTCTGTGGTATATTCAGCTCCGAGCCGAACTTCTTCTGACTGCACCCTGCGTTCTTGCGTATTATTTGAATACGCTCTCCAAACTGTGTTTTCATATTAGTTAATCAAGACTTCTTCGCCATCTTCTGCGCCGTAAATCGATACGGCTTCCTGACAGGTTTTAACCTCACACATGGTTACTATACCGTCCTTCATAATGTCTTTCGTAGGCTGTGCAAACTTCCTGTCATAGTAGCAGAAGAAACCTATACACCTTATGTTAACGTCCTTTTTGTGCCAATGATAATCATCGAAATCATCTTTGTTTACAAAATCTGCAATGAGCAGTTCCTTGTCCCAATAAGGGATTTCGTGAAGATAAGTGTTTTCTATAGGAAAACCGTCCACAATCGCTTTCCTAATTACCGAAAGCAGACATTTCATTACCTGTAAATTATAGTCGGCGTACATATCCCACAATGAACAAGTGTCCACTTTAATAGTTTTATTATTATCTTCATAATCCGTGCGATACGGGTCGTGATGAATTTTTTTGGCTATTTCAACTGCTTTGCGGTCAAGTTTATTTTTCTTTCGGAAAACTCTCATTTTCTTTTTTCGCAATTGTTTTGCACTAACTATGCCCCAATATTTTTTTTGGAGTTTCTTTGTTTTACGTTTATTTCTTCTGCTCATCAGAACTGGTTCTCCTCATCATGTAAGTTTATTCCTTTCAACGATTTTGTTTAATGTAACTGCCGTCATTCATACATCAGAACGGGTAATCATCATCGTCTGCACTCATTCTGTTAAGGTCATTAACGAGGTCGGCATAATTCTCAGACTCGGCGAGAGAGGAGTGAGGAGCTTCTGTGTTTTCTGAATCAGTGCTGTCCTTATCAGTAGTCTTGTTTCCCGTAAAGTAAATGTGTTCGGCAGCGATTTCTGTCGCTATACGCTGATTCCCTTTCTTATCCGTGTATTTCCTTGTGCGGAGCTTTCCGTCAAGTGCAGCGAGCTGTCCTTTTTGGAAGTGGGTTGAAATGAACTCCGCAAATTTGTTCCACGCAATGACATTGAAGAAGTCTGTTGCGTATTCACCGTTCTCGTCCTTAAAGTCACGAGAAACTGCAAGAGTAAAGCGGCATACGGTGTAGTTTTCACCTGTGAATACTTCGGGGTCTGCCACAAAACGCCCCATAAGCTGTACATTATTAAGCATATAATGTCCTTTCTGACGGTTAAAGGCTTGCCCGTCTGCCTTATTTAATTCGCCATTGGCGAATTATTTCAATGTCTAAATCAAGGTAAACCGCAATGTTTCAATAATCGCAGTTTTCATTCTGTGCAAAACTGTAGAGGTCTAAAACATAGTTTAAATCAATCCTTTCTGTCAGCTCGCTTTCGTCATGTGCAAAACTGTAGAGGTCTAAAACCGTTGACCGCAACAATTATAAAGCGCTTTAGCTTTCGTCATGTGCAAAACTGTAGAGGTCTAAAACCCCAAACCACATAACAAC
>DAIOXG010000179.1:0-5772 GCA_036758085.1 Prevotella sp.
ATATTGCATCGTTTTGTAACCATTCCCGGATCCGCCGGGCCGGAGATACAGAAAGGCAGCTGCACATCCCGCTGCTAACAAAACGATGTCTCTACCCGGAGGGCAAATTCAAGTTTTACGGAATGGCAACCGCCATGTATGTTCGATTATGGGTATAAAAAAAGCCCACGCAATCAATGCTGAGCAATAACCGCTGCTCTGCCGGGATAGTCTACTATCGTTTTGTAACCGCTGCAAAGATACGCATAAGAATCGGACGGGGCAAGGGAAATGGGGAAAAAGTTGCGGTTTTGGTGTAAAATTTTGACGGGAAGGGCGGATGGAGGGGCGGAGACATTATATATATAGATAAAGAAAAGCCGTCAATTCTCCTCTCGATGCTGGAAATGCCCCTTCAGCACAATAAATCCGAGTCCTATCACATTTATAGTCGTAGTGGAGAGGATTCCTGCCATAATGCCGGAAGATATAAAACCGTCGTGATTATGAGTGAACATTGACACAATTCCGTTTGACACGACAAGCACTGCAACGACAATCAGATACCATGATATAGTTCGCGTTGCCCACCTTTCAAGCCTGCGCCTTGCATGGGAATTGTCCTGGATACGCTGCTGTTCCAAGAGAGCCCTACTTGCTTCCAGCATTTGTGGGAAATCCACTCTGTCGGAAAGCTGCACAATGATACTTTCAGCAGTTTCCGAGAAACGCTCATGCACATTTTTTTGGTTTATGCGGTCCTCTAAAGAAATCCTTCAAGATTGAGACCAAAGAATAAAAACCATACCTCCATTGAAATTCCGGTTTGGAGATATGCTTAGGTTCAAAAGGGTTAAATCCTTCTAATTTACTCTGTTCAGTCCTATCTTCCATTCCTCTCCAGTAAAAAAGTTCTTTATATCTTCAGGGTCAAGTTCCTGGCTCCATTTCAGTTTACCGTCCTTCAATACCGCTTTTGACCAAGGGGAGTCAGGCTGATGAGACCATTCCGACAGTTCACGTGCAGTGCACAAACATAGATTGTCCGTAAGCATGGTAATGGTAAACAGAGTTCCCTTGTCTTTCAGAAATTCATTTTTCTCCTCATCAGTCAATTCCGCAGAAGCATAAGTGTTGTATCTTTTATACGAGCGCGGGAATACAGGACCGAAAGGCCAAGCCTGAGGCTTGTCATCATCAAAGAGCAGACTGTTGTTTCGTGCATAATAAAGACCATAGCAGATAAAGAGAATTTTCTGAACCTGCGTACGACCAAGCGTAACGTGCGACCTATGTAAAGCCAACCACGATATCAACTTAGCATAATCTATGCTGCTTAATTTCATATATGTGGATTCCTGTATTATTTACCCACTGCAAATATAGATACATTTTTCCGTTCCCGCAATCTTTCGTGTAATATTTAGTGTTAAATTTTGACGGGAACAGGAATGTTATAATGAAAGAAAAGCCACCTACACGTCTCGTGCAAGTGGCTCGGATAGTTCTTTAAATTTATATTTTCAAAAAGAATGAAAACATCAAGAGTATAAAGAAACGTCCGCCAGTTCTCTTCCCATCGTCTGAATAGCAGACTGGATTTCAGCAATACGTTTGGCGCTCGGTTTCCTGTTCCCCGAAACGTACTGCCTCATAAGCGAAGGGTTGACTCCTATGAGCTTTGCTATGGCGGAAATGTTCAACGGATATTTGTCGAAAAACGCCCAGATGTCATAAGTAAAGCTTATTTCGAGCTCCGGGATATTCCTGCCTTCCTCTATCATCTCGCGCCTTGTTTCGAGAAGGTCTTCTACGGCTTTATCCACCGTCTCGCCATACCCGGCCAACATACAATTGTCAATAGGTTTCTCGATGAAGCAGGAACAGTTCTTCTCGCCAGCCTGCTTCTCAACAACAACTACTACTTTCATTTTTATTTTGCTTTGTAATATTCCATAAAAAGAGAGTTCTCCGCATTATCTCAAGATGAATTCCAAAAGAAATCCGACACTTACAGTAGCCGGATTTCCATTTAGATTAAGCAAGAAGAGCTTCCTTGATGCTTTTAAGCGTCTTGGTCTTCACTTCCTGAGCGTTGTGCCTCGGCACAGGGGCTGTCATTTCTGTTTGTGGATTGATCCAGATGTCGTGCCTTGCACCATGCCTCAGTAGCTGGCATCCGCCGGCCCTGAGCAAACGTTTTAATTCGCTTGTCTTCATCTTTCAAAAATTTAAAGAACTCTTTTGTCTTAAAGACGGTGCAAAGATAGCGATTTTGTTACATACTACCAAATAAAAAGGTAACTTTTTTGCTATCACGTAATAAAAAAAGCATCACGCTTCACAGCGCAATGCCTCCGACAGAAAAAAAACATGAAACACGATACTATTTATCTGTAGCGACAAACCTCTTGTACAGCAGTGTAGAGTGAGGGTTGTAGTTTACCACCTTCACGTGATATCCCTTTGTTCCCCATCGCCACCAGAGGAAACGGTGTTTGTATTCCCGGTATACGATGGTGGAGAACGAGTCGCGGACTGCATAGCGCAGCGTGGAGTCGGCGACGGAAAAGCGGAAATCCACCCACTTGTCGCGGTATAGAAAGACTGGGGAATCCGTTTCCCTGTCTGCAGATGCCGAGACGTGCGGGTACATCTTTACCGAGTCGCAGACTTTACGCTCCGTAATGTCGGCAGACTCCACAGCCGAAGGCTTCACCTGAATATCCTTCAGCAGTTTCCTGTCATTCAGGAGACCGTTAAGCTCCCCCCTATCAGCAACTATAACAGGCGAAGAAAATACCGGCACCGTGTCGCGTATAGTATCAACAGCGTGCGGAGAGTTGTCCATGGCAGCAAGAATGGCATGCAAGTTCTCATTCTCCTTTTTCTGTCTGCAACCCTCGAATACCAACTCAATAAGCGCCGACAACACACATGCAAAGACGACCCAGAGGAAAATCTTTCCCCATGGATCCCAAACGAATTGAAGAAACCTTTTCATACCCATCAAATGTCTTTATATTCTTCGATGGCATTGAAACACGGGCAAGACTTCTTCCACTTCCCGGGAGTGTCCTCACCCCAGATACTGCGGTGCCCCATGATACGGGCATCAGGGTATTTGGCATGAAGCCGTTTCAGGAGGCCAAGCAATGCAGTCTTCTGCTCTGGTGTGCGGTTGTCAACAGGAACGACCTTGCGGTTTTCCTTTTTGATGCCCCCGATATAGGCAACATTAATAGACGTGGCATTGAAGCCCTGCACGCCGTTGCTCACAAGCTTCTCGTCGAGCAGTTGTGTTACCGTGCCGTCAGGCGACACAAGATAGTGATAACCCGGATAATGCCATCCCTTCTGCCGGAACTCTGCAAGAATTCCGCTAACGGTCGTATGCTGCGACGAAGCCGTGCAGTGTACGAAAATTCTCTCAATTTTTCTCATTCTATTTCGATTTTAGTTTTGAGGTTAAGATACTCGCGAAGTCCCGGAATGCGCTCGATGAACTTGCATCGCAGCAGATAATAAAGAAACGCCACCACATGCCACGGCGTAGTGCCTTGCCGGAAAATCTTCTTCAGGTTCTTCAGTACGTTGAGCGTATAGAAATACACGATAACGTAAGTGATGAAACTTACACACTGCAACGCCCCCTGTTCCTGCTCCTTCATCTTGCCAATGGTGAAGATAGCACAGCAGAGCACGAAGAAGACAGTCGCCTCCGCTCCACAGCGCAGCGCCTTCTTGATATCGAAGTCCTCGTGAGCAGCAATCATCCCAGACAGGTATCCGAAAAAGAAATTAAGGAAGAACACCACGACGAGCGAGACAAGTTCCCCCTCGATGGGTTTCAGAAAAGCCAGTACCGCCAAAGCGATGCCGACAATAAGGTTTTTAATCTGATCAATCATATCCTTTGCCAATTAGTTACAATACAAAATTACGCGCAAAGGAAAAAGCATAAAAATACGGCACTGCATCCAACCCACAGTGCCGTACCCCGGTTATCCTACAACTTTAAGCCACTTCTTGGCAATGGTGACCGCCCTGTCGGCAAACTCGCAGTAGTCGGAGAACTCCTTTTCGTAAGCCTCCGGATCCTGCTGATGATGCCTCTGCAGGGCAAGTTCTTCAGAAACCGAATACCTTGTACGCACGATAGCGTTAGCCACGCTGTGATAGTCCGTCGTGTCGTCACACTCAACGATAAAGCCACCGTCGCTTTCACTGCCCTCATACTGATATGCCGTGAAAGGCACTGTTTCCTCGCTGTCGCGAGACTCTGGAGTATAATTCTCAATCACCGTTTCATTAGGATAAACGATGATGCGCCCGGCGTCATACTTCAAGAACGTCTTAGGCTGCGGATAAACCGCTTTAAACAATTGCTTTTCCATATTTATGTGAATTTAAAGAAAGTCTGTCCACCTTTGCCCTTAATCTGTCTGATGACCGTGGGACACGGAAGATCCTCGTGAGTAAAATCCTGTTCAGCCTGTGAGATGAGAATCTTAGAACCTGTAAAGGCATAAAATTCAGCATCGACCAGTGTAGGCTGCCCGTTCTTGTCCTTTTGTTTTTCAAAGGCATAACTCTCGATTACATTTCCGTCGGCATCAGTCTTCTCCTCGGTATTCAGAATCTTCTTGTACCTTATGGCCAAAGCCTTTTCCGGTACCGTCTTCACGACATTCTGCATGTTTCCCGAAGAGTCAGGTACGGCAACAGTAACCTGCTTCTTGTCAATTTTAGAATCTTCTATGACATAGTCGATAAGAAAGATTTTTTTATTCCATGTATTGACGAAGTTACCCCCCCCGCAAGATTCAGCCAACATTGAACAAATCTTTGAGAAAACCTCTTTCTGTTCCGGCCTCATACCATCGAAAGGCGGTTTGATTCTTCTTCGCTTGATAATTTTTCCCAAACTATTTTCCATACCTAAGCATTTAATTAAATTTATAGTATTAACGTGTTTGGCATACCCGAATCGGGAAGCCTGTCTTATTCTGATTTCATCCTCTGTAAGGTTCTTTTTCCATAAGCGTGCCACATGACTTGCAAGTTCGTGCTTATTTCTTTTCCCGAGCAAGACCCTGTCGTGAAAGAAAACATAACCGCAGATGCGGATACCCATATATGTAGGCCGGACGTTGTAATCCTTATTCATAATCACATGATACCTGGATGCAAGTGTTGCGACGGCAAGGATTTTCACAATACCGAGGACAGTCTTGTCTGGATGGAAGAAAATGATGTTATCCACAAACCTGACATAATTTTTCAAGCCTTCCTCCACATAACTCCGAAACAGAGAGGCAAGATACTGTGGTCCACAGCAAAGATCCTCGTAATCCTTCTGCCCCTTTGCCGTGACGATGCGTCCTTCAATATATTTGGAAGTCCAGTATCGTATCTTTTCGGGGTCTTTGCCAATATCAAAGAATCTCATTGCCAACCTGTCGAAGTCGGCGAGATAGAGCATACCGAAAATTTGTGATACCTTAATCCCAAGAGGAGCCCCGTGCGGATAACTGTCCACCACCTTATAGAGAACACGTTGCAATTTCCCGTCTTTTACTTTCCTTGAAATCTGCCGTTTCAAAATAGCGTGATCCATGAGCGGAAAGAAATGGTGGGCATCCATCGACAGATTGTATGCCATATCCTCCTGGCTGTGGTTGAAAAGCATGTTACGGATATGCCTGAGAAGGGCTGCCTGTCCCATGCTGGGTCGGACAGCCGGTGCCTGCCATGCTATATAATTAAAATAATATACAAAAAGAAAAAATC
>DAIOXG010000180.1:0-5726 GCA_036758085.1 Prevotella sp.
TGAATTCGGCTCCCGCAGACCTATCGACGTTATCAAGGCGAACCGCCCGATTGTCATTCTTGACGAGCCGCAGAAAATGGGCGGCGATGTAACGCAGAAAGCGCTGAAAAATTTCAATCCGCTCTTTGCGCTTAATTACTCTGCAACCCACGCTAAACAGCATAATCTTGTGTACGTCCTTGACGCGCTGGACGCTTACAACAAGCGCCTTGTAAAGAAAATCGAGGTCAAGGGCTTTGAGGTTAAGAACTTCCGCGGCACGGACAGCTACCTGTTCCTTGAGAGCATTATCGTTTCCGCAAAGAAACCGCCGGTTGCACGAATCGAACTTGAAATAAAATACACGGAGAAAATCAACCGTGAAATGCGCCTGATAAATGTCGGCGATAACCTGTTCAATACCTCAAATGAAATGGGACAGTACAGCGGCTATGTTGTGCAGACTATCGACCCGGTAAGCGGAACGGTTACATTCACCAACGGCGAGGTGATAAGCACCAATGAGATAACCGGCGACGTTTCCGAAAAGGATATGCGCCGCATTCAGATACGCGAAACTATCCTCTCTCATTTCGAGAAAGAGGAAACGCTGTATAACATGGGCATAAAAACTCTGTCGCTGTTCTTCATCGACGAGGTTGCAAAGTACCGCAGATACAATGATGAAAACGAGGAAGTTCCGGGTGAGTATGCGCAGATTTTCGAGGAAGAATATCTCAGCGTGCTGAATGACTATCTTTCCTTTGAGGACACGCCGTATCAGCGTTATCTGAAAAGCACCTGCTCTGACCCGAAGGCAGTCCACATGGGCTATTTCAGCATTGACAAGAAAACCGGAAAGAGCATAGACAGCACGCTGAAACGCGGCAGTGAGTTTTCCGATGATATCTCGGCATACGACCTGATTCTGAAGAACAAGGAGCGGCTGCTCAGCTTTGAGGAGCCTACTCGCTTTATATTCTCGCATTCCGCACTGCGTGAGGGCTGGGATAATCCCAATGTGTTCCAGATATGCACGCTGAAACATTCCGACAGCAATACAGCCAAGCGGCAGGAAGTCGGCAGAGGACTGCGCCTTTGTGTAAATCAGCAGGGCAGCCGTATGGACGCCCAGGCGCTCGGCGATGATGTCCACAAGGTGAATATGCTGACAGTAATCGCTTCCGAGAGCTATAAAACGTTCGTTGCAGATTTGCAGTCTGATATAAAGAGCGTGCTTTACGACCGCCCAACCAAGGCTACGGAATCCTACTTCAAGGGCAAGTGCATAACCGCAGACAGCGGAGAGCAGATAACGATTGATGACAAGCAGGCGCGCAGTATTTACCGCTACCTGCTGAAAAACGACTACATCAACAACGATGACAAGGTTACGGACAAGTACCGTGCCGACCTTGAAAATCACTGCATTGAGGCGCTTCCGGACGATATCAGGGACATTACGGTCGGGGTTCAGCTGCTTATCCAAAGCGTATTTGACCCGAGCGTGCTTGACGGCATGATAAGCAATGCGGCAAAGACAAAGATAAAGGAAAACCCGCTCAACGATAACTTCTACAAGCAGGAATTCCAGACCCTGTGGGGATATATTAATCACAAGTATGCGTATACCGTAAGTTTCGACAGCAACGAGCTTATTTTAAAATCCATAGCGCATATCAATGATAAGTTGTTTGTGTCCGAGCTGCAATATACTGCTACTATAGGCAGACAGAAAGACGATATAGACGAGCATGAAATAGACCGCGGCGATTCGTTCAGCGGAGAAAAAACACGCACTCAGACGCTGAAGCACGCGGAAACCAGCAGAATAAAGTACGACCTTGTGGGGAAAATTGCCACGGGAACTACGCTTACCCGAAAGACAGTTGCAGCGATTCTAAAGGGTATAAGGCTTGACAAGCTGTATATGTTCAAAAATAATCCCGAGGAGTTCATAACCAAGGTAACAAAGCTCATCAAGGAGCAAAAGGCAACGACGATAGTCGATCACATCACCTACACCGAAAGCGCCAAGGAACCGTACGACAATTCGATATTTACAGCAAGCAAAGGCGCGCTGGATTACGAGGCGGCATTCAAGGCAACCAAGGCGGTGCAGGATTATGTGTTCACCGACGGTACTGCCGAACAGAGCGTCGAACGGCGCTTTGTAAAAGACCTCGACTGTGCGGCAGAGGTCTGCGTTTACGCCAAGCTGCCCAAGGGCTTCTCAATTCCTACTCCGGTCGGGAATTACTCCCCAGACTGGGCTATTGCTTTCCATGACGGAACTGTCAAGCATATCTTCTTCATAGCTGAAACCAAGGGAACGATGGATTCCCTTGACATCAGACCAATAGAGAAAGCAAAGATATCCTGTGCCCGTAAACTGTTCAACGAGATATCCACTGATAATGTAGTTTATCATGATGTGGACAGCTATCAGAACCTGCTAAACATCATGACTTCTCCGGATTTAGATAAGAAGCGTCCGTAAAACGGTGCTTTTCCGGATATAGATTCCCGAACGGCTTTCCGAACGAAATTACCCCCGAAATCATGCAGATTTTGGGGGCTTTCATGCGTCGTAAAATAATCAGCTGCCTTGAAGAGTGGAAATCCAGCCAACACCGCAAGTAGCTGATACTCCAGTGCGCAAGGCAGATAGGAAAGACATACCTAAATTTCGAAGCTGATTTATTACTGCCGTTTTCTTTACAGGTTTATGATAAAAAGCAAGTGCGCCATCAAGCTCACTTGCTTTTCTTTTTATGATTTTCCGGGTTTCAGCGTATTCAAAAAATCCGCCAGTGCCATCTGTTCCTTGTCGTTTAGCCGTGAAAGGGCGCTCATAAGGTATGGATTGACCTGCGAATCTCCCTCACGGAAGAATTCCTCCAGGGTGACGCCGAGTGCGTCGCAGAAGTACGACAGCGTTTCAACAGTAGGATTACGCAGTCCAAGCTCTATTTCGCGCAGGTGGCTCTGAGAAATTCCTGCCATATTCGCAAGCTTGTTCGTGGTAAGCCCCTTTTGTTCTCTCAGATATATTATTCTGGACGCAACATTCATGCCGTTCACCTCTCCTTGTAGTATAATTATAAAGTATATAGTGATAATTTATTACTTTTATATAGTTGGCAAGTTACATTTATTGTGATATAATTGTATCCGGATAAAGATAATAACCGTTTTAAAAATATCTGAGGTATATTATTTCAGGAGAAAGGACGAGTTATGTTACAGTTCAATGCAAGATCCAATATGAAGGTGTGCGCGTTCTGCAAGTATTGGAACGACCCTGCAAATTCCGCGATAACCCCCAAAGCGCCGCAAATCGGACTTTGGAATTACGATGGACAGGTACAGAATGTCTGTCTGAAGCGTGGCACCAAGCTCAAGGGACAGACGCCTGGGTGCAGTAATTATATGTGCAAGCTGTAAGGGGGTAAATACAATGGGAACTAAGGAAATAGCAGTTGAAATTCTGAAAAATACTGCTTCCATGATGTCTGAAACTGTAACACAAAAGGCTGCGTCTTCTCTTTCTACGGTATCCAAATCATCGGAACCTATTAAGCTTCCGTTACTAACTGATGATGAAAATGTTCTCAAATATGTGAAAGAACTTCAGCTTGATGATCCTAAGAATATGGTTGAATTTCTTACAAAGGGTTGGTTTGCTCAGTCTGAGTGTATAATGGACGCAGTGAACGAAACAAAAGAAATTGATCTAATCAACTCATGCTCATTTGTTCAGGGAGCTCAAAGACATTATAAACGAGCAGTAAAAAACGAATCTATCTTTAGCGATGAGCTGAAGGCTGCAATGGACAAGCTTGATGAAGGTCTTCCTCAGTTGGAGGGAAAAGCTTTATATTACATCAATCAAATCAGAGCCATAGACAATAGACCTAAACTATCCTTTTTCGTTCGCTCGAAGCTGGATATAAAAAAAGTGGATACATACAATCATTGTGCCCAGGCAGCGATAGAATGGGTGATGAATGGTTATAATCTGCTCTTTACAATCGAGTCGGCACTAAATTTGGATACACAGATTACCACGCCTGGTTCTAAAGCCTCTGGAATTAAGTGTATGCGCTATCTTCGCATATGAATCGCCTTTAAACGCCATATCAAAAATCATTCTGACCGCAGACGCTTCATCAGGATCCGTTTCAGGGCGTTTTGTGTCCGGGTTGATCTTGTAACCAAACAGAGCAGTTCCGCCTGTATGTCTTCCGGTCAGTGCGTTTTCTTTCAAACCTTTCATTGTTTCACGAGCGAGATTCTTGGAATAATACTCGTTCATTCCCTCAATCACCGACTCTAGAATAATGCTTTCGGGGCTGTTATCAATATTTTCTACTACAGAGCATAATGTAACCCCGTTTTTCTTCAGCTCGTGGCGGTAAAACGCCGAATCATACCTGTCTCTTGAAAAACGGTCGAGCTTGTGAACGATGATTACCTTAAAGGCTCCTGACCGTGAATCCTGTACCATTCGCTGAAATCCTGGTCGCTGGTCTGACCTCGCAGAAAGCGCGCGGTCTGTGTATGTTTCGACGATCTCGAAACCATTGCGATCCGCATAGTCATTAATAGCTCGAAGCTGTGCGTCAATACTCTCTAATGAATTTACAAGCACCAGTCTTCATGATTTGTTGACAAATCAGAAATATATCGGTAAATGTATATAATAAGAGAGTTTCGCAGTCGGTGTGCAATAGTAGCCGTTGTTACAAAGACGAATCCGAGTGGATAGTGCGAAATGACGTATATGAGCCGATTGTAAGCGAAGAAGTGTTTGATGCAGTACAACGAAAGCTGAGAGCCAGAAAGCTTCGTGAAAACAATCATTATAAAGAGGTATATCTGCTGACAGGAAAGATTCGTTGCGCAGTCTGTGGAGGATACTTCTGTGGAACCAGAAAGACCAACGGGAAGGGGAAAATCTCGTTTTCATATATATGCAATGGTCATAAGCAAAACGGATGTACAAATCCCTCTGTCAACCGTTCATATGTAGAAAGTTTTGTGCTGGAAAAGCTCGCTCAGTACGTGTTTTCTGATAGTATGATACCAGTCATTGCTGAAGAGTATAACAAGTACCTCAGGTCTCGTGATAATTCTGCTTTGGATAGAATGAATGAACTGATGCACGAAAAAAACAGTATAGCGCAAAAAATCAATACGGCAACCGACATGATTCTTGAAACAAAGTCTAAGACATTAATGAACAGATTAATGCTGCTTGAAAAGCGCCAGGAGGCGATTGAACGAGAACTGAGTTCTCTGGCAAAGCTTCAGCAGGAAAGCATGGTTTCCGAATCAGAGCTTGCATCTACATTCAGAGAGATACGCAGATTAATGGCAGAGGGAACTCTTATAAATGTAAAGCAACTGGTAGACAAGTACGTACAACGGGTAGATATCTATCCGGAAAAAATCGTAGTATATTTTAATCTGTTTCCACATTTACGACCACAAGACAAACCATGTAATAATTCAGAGGAGCACTCCAGAAATGGGTGCTCCTCTTCTAATGTGTTTACTGTTCCGCCAATCATGGTTGCTGATACCGCAAGAGCAGCGTTCAGTACCGGAGAAAGCGGAAATTTTGTTAAGGGAATGAAAATACTGAATAGACTTAGAATATAAACTGCGCAATATCAAGCTAAGGTATTTTATGAATTGGCAAACGTTAATTATGTTACGTTTGTCAATTCTCCCTGCAAATT
>DAIOXG010000181.1:0-5670 GCA_036758085.1 Prevotella sp.
GCGCGATACTGCTTCTCCTGCTCCTTCAAGTCGGCAATCTCCTTGTCGAGCTGTTCAATCTTCGGCTGGTCATTCTCGCGTTTGATAGCCTCGCGCTCAATTTCGAGCTGTTTCAGCTTACGCGTAATCTCGTCCAGTTCCTCCGGCACGGAGTCGCGTTCCATACGCAGTTTAGCAGCAGCCTCGTCCATCAGGTCGATAGCCTTGTCTGGCAAGAAACGGTCGCTGATGTAGCGCTCAGAGAGTTTCACGGCAGCAATGCAGGCATCATCCTGAATACGCACCTTGTGGTGGTTTTCGTAGCGCTCCTTCAGTCCACGGAGTATAGAGATAGCACTCAGCTCATCAGGCTCGTCCACCATAACAGTCTGGAAACGACGTTCCAGAGCCTTGTCCTTCTCAAAATACTTCTGGTATTCATTGAGTGTGGTGGCACCGATAGCTCTCAGTTCGCCACGAGCCAAAGCCGGCTTCAAGATGTTAGCCGCATCCATGGCGCCCTCTCCACCGCCGGCACCCACCAGCGTGTGAATCTCGTCGATAAAGAGGATAATCCTACCGTCGCTCTTGGTAACCTCGTTGATAACGCTCTTCAAGCGCTCCTCAAACTCGCCCTTGTATTTTGCACCGGCAACCAGCGCACCCATATCCAGCGAGTACAGTTGCTTGTCTTTCAGGTTCTCCGGTACGTCGCCGCGCACGATACGCTCGGCGAGTCCCTCCACGATAGCCGTCTTACCGGTACCCGGTTCACCAATCAGTATAGGGTTGTTCTTCGTACGGCGCGACAGAATCTGAAGCACACGACGAATCTCCTCATCACGTCCGATAACCGGGTCGAGCTTGCCCTGGCGAGCCTGCTCCACCAGGTTCTTGGCATACTTGTCAAGACTCTGGTAGTTCTCGTCGCCGCTCTGGCTCTGCACCTTCTGTCCCTGTCGCAATTCCTGGATAGCCCGGAGCATTTCGTTCTCCGTGCATCCGGCATCCTTCAAGATGCGGCTTGCCGTAGAATTTTCGGTAAGCAAAGCAAGGAGCACGGGCTCTACGCTAACGAACTCGTCGCCCATCTTCTGCGACAGACTCATAGCCTTGTTCAATACATTATTTGTATCGTTAGAGAGATACGGCTGTCCGCCCTGTACCCTCGGCAGATGTTTAATCTCCTGATCGGCGAGCATCTCTATCTGACTGGCATTGACGCCGAGCTTCTGGAATATGAAGTTCGCCACATCCTTAGCCTTCACCATGATGCCCTTGAGCAGATGCACCGGCTCGATAGTCTGCTGTCCGCTCATCTGTGCGGTGT
The DNA here is from genome assembly GCA_036758085.1 of Prevotella sp. Classification (GTDB taxonomy): domain Bacteria; phylum Bacteroidota; class Bacteroidia; order Bacteroidales; family Bacteroidaceae; genus Prevotella. Next base: position 1,310 of record DAIOXG010000181.1, read on the forward strand.
TGATTGCTTCTTGCACAACCTCCTGCGCTTTGATAGTAAACTTGTCGAATGTCATATTGTAATCTCCTTTCTTATTATATTTTCATTTTGTTACGCAAGTTGTTGTGCAAAGCGCATACCATACCCATAAATACGACAAAATGTCTTTTGTGAATGACAAAACGACACAAAATGTAATCCTGTATATTGCAAGAGATGACAGAATGGCAAATGTTCGTTCTTAAAGTATTTAATAATCGAAGCATTACTATCAAACGCTGCCGGTGTTTCTATCAAACGCTTCGACTGTTACTATCAAACGCTGCCGGTGTTACTATCAAACGCCTTGACTGTTACTATCAAACGCTGCCGTTTCAATCTACACCCCTTTCATAAACTGCATCGGGGTCAAACCAGTGTGTTGCTTGAAATACCGGCAGAAGAAGGAGAGGTCGCTGAAGTGGTAGTCCCAAGCTAACTGCTTGGCCGATTTGCCCTCGGAGCGCAGCGAGAGTTTCAGTTGCAGAATCACGTATTGGTTTATCAGCGTTTTGGCGGTGTGTCCCGCCATGCGGCGGGTGATATTGTTCAGGTATTTTGGGGTGATGTGAAGCAGTGCTGCATAATAAGCCACATCGCGCGACTCGCGGTAGCGGTTTTCGAGTTCCATCATGAAGCGGTTGAACAGTTCCCTGACCCTCGGACTGGCATCCTCCTCTTTCCTCTCCTGCGGGTTGCGGTAAATATAGTCGTAAAACCCGATGAAGAAAGCCTTGAGCTGCATGAGCACGAGCTGATCAAGGCAGATACATTCCGGCTGGTCGAAGTATATATTCAGCAGGGCAAACATACAGTTTATTATATTTGTCAGTGTGGGCGATTCCGTGCGGCAGCGGTCAGTGCGCAGTTGCGAATAAACGGTTTGTTCCAGTTGCAGACTCGCCTCGCGCAGCAGTGTAGCACTGAATTCCAGCACTTCGGCAGAGAAGTTGTCTCTGGTATCAACAATATTCGCCATGTCATTGGGAAACAGTGTTATTACAGAGCCCGGAGCAAGAGTCCATGAAGAGAAATTCACCCTTATCGTAGCCTTGCCGCTACGACATATAATTATCATTCCGCGGTTCACCACCGAGGACTCCTTTTGCCATTCGCTCAGGTTTCTTATAGTAAGCGAAACATCACGGTTGCCATTCAGTTCAGAGTCAATCATTGCTTATTTGTTCTTTTTTCGGCTGCAAATGTCGCTAAAATATGTGATATAATTCTATAGTTGTTCCTAAAAATCCCATACGAGTAGAAAAAATTAAAACCTTTGACATTTTGAAACTCCGTACCTTTGCACTCGATTTAGAATTCACAAAAAATATCAATATTAGGTAATGAAGAAAAAAACGATGATTTGTGCCTTGGCGTGTCTTGCCCTTTCGGTGGGAGCCACGGCACAGACGCAGCGCAATGTTACGGTTCAGGAGCTTTTCAGTATGTTGGAGAGCAACAACAATGCGCTGAAAGTACAGAAAACAGAAGTTGATGTTGCCCAGCGCGGCATAGAAGAAGCCAAGAGCCGTCGCCTGCCCGATGTCAATGCCTCGCTCGCCGTTAGCTACAACGGCAACGTGCTGATGACCGACCGTGATTTCGGCAATGCCAAAGGACTCTCGCAACCGCATTTCGGCAACTCCTTCGCTCTCGAAGCGCAGCAGGTGGTATATGCCGGAGGAGCGATAGATGCCGGAATTAGAATGGCAGAATTGCAGCGCGAACAGAGCGAGAACGGAGTATCGATTGTGCGCAACCGCCAGCGACTTGTTGCCATCGGACAATATCTCGACCTTTGCAAACTCAACAACGGCATTAAGGTGTATGACAGCAATATCTCGCTCACCGAAAAACTTATTGCCGACATCAAGGCAAAGCAGTCGCAGGGAATGGCTCTGAAAAACGATGTTACGCGCTACGAGCTGCAGATGGAACAGCTGAGACTCGGCAAGCGCAGGCTCGAAGACCAGAAGGCTATCGCCAATCATCAGCTATGCAACACTCTCGGACTGGAGAGTGTGGAGATAGTGCCGGTGCTCGGTAATGAAGAAAAAGGAAACGAGAGCGTTGCCGACCGACAGATGCAAGACATGGCAGCCACATCATCGCCCGTGGTAAGGCAAACGGCAATAGGTATGCAGATGGCAGAACAGCAGCTGCGACTTGCCAAGAGCGAGATGCTACCCAAGGTAGCTGTGGTGGCGTCAGACAATTTTGCCGGACCGTTTACGTATGACATTCCGCCAATCGACAAGAATTTCAATATCTGGTATGTTGGCGTGGGAGTGAAATACTCAATCAGTTCGCTGTTCAAAGGAAACAAAACCGTGAGGAAAGCAAAGGAGCAGTTGCGTCAGAGCCGCGATGCCCATAGCTTGTCTGGCGAAACGGTGAACAACAGTGTGCAGCAGGCTTGTACCATGCACCGTCAGGCTTTTGCCGAACTGCGCACACAGGAGAAGAGCGTGGAACTGGTCAACCAAAACTACAAGGTGATGACCGACCGCTATCTCAACCAACTGGCACTCGTAACCGATATGGTAGATGCATCAAACATTAAGCTCAATGCCGAACTGAACGAGGTGAACGCCAAAATCAATATTGCCTATACATATTATAATATGCAGTATGCTGCCGGAAAACTTGGCGACGAGTAAAGATTGTAATATCTCTGTCCTCCCAGTTCTCCCATTCCTCCCATAACAATTAAAAGAAAAAACAATGAAACAAACAAAACTTTTCAGAACAATATATAATATCTGCGTGCTCCTAATTCTTATTGCCGGAGTATGCCTCGTAGTAAACCATTTTGTGCATTTCGGCGACGGCGAATACACCGACAATGCCACCGTGCAGCAACACATCACACCCGTAAATGCCCGTGTGGGTGGATTTATAAAAGAAATCCGCTTTAATGAATATCAGCCAGTGCACAAGGGCGACACGCTCGTCATAATCGAAGACAGCGAGTTCCGCCTGCGACTGGCACAGGCTGAGTCAGACCTGCAGCGAGAACTTGCCGGCGGAGCGGCAACAGAGTCGGGAATCGATGTAACGAAACAGAACATCTCCGTGTCTGATGCCGGTATCGAGGAAGCTCGTGTGCGACTCGAAAATGCACGACAGGACGACAGCCGTTATGCCCAACTGCTGAAGAGCGATGCCGTAACCCGCCAGCAATATGACCAGATACATACCGCTTATCTCGCAGCCAAGGCCCGCTATGAGCAGGCAGTGCGCAGCAAGGGCACACTTGCCAAGGCCACTCAGGAGCAGGGACACCGCCTGTCGCAGAACAATGCAGCTGTGGAGGTGGCAAAGGCACAGATAAAGCTTGCCAAACTGAATCTCTCTTACACCGTAATCATAGCCACTGCCGATGGCGTGGTGGGCAAAAAGAATATACACGAAGGTCAGCTCGTGCAACCAGGGCAGACGATGGTGGATATCGTGGACAACTCCGAGATGTGGGTTGTGGCAAACTATCGCGAAACACAGTTGCCGGGTATTAAAATCGGTTCAAAGGTGAAGGTTACGGCAGATGCTGTGCCGGGAGTGGAATACGAGGGAACGGTGGAGCGCATCAGCGATGCCACGGGTTCGGCTTTCTCGATGATTCCGCAAGACAATGCCACGGGAAACTTCGTGAAGGTGGAACAGCGCATCCCTGTTCGCATCAGCTTGAAGGGCAACGGAAAGGAAACAGGGAAGCTGCGTGCCGGAATGAACGTGGAGTGTACGGTAGAGAAATAGACAATCCGTGTTGTCTCGTATATATTATATAAGGTATAAATAGTTATGGACAATAACGAAAATAACGAAAACAAGAACCCCGCCGGCGGACCGCCAATGGTGTTTGCCATGCCGATGTATCACGACTGGGTGTCCAAGTGTGTGCGCCCGTGGATATACATCGTGCTCGCCTTCTGCTTCCAGTTCTCCAACGGAATGTATCTCGGGGCGATGAACAATATCGTGGGCGAGTGGGGGATAATGAGAGAAGACGTGCAGATGTGTCTATATGCCACGCTGATAGGTATGGCACTGTACTTCCCCGTGCTCTTCCGCATGAAGTTCCGCTTCTCCAACAAACTCCTGTTGATGGTGTCGGCTGCCGTGATACTCGTTTGCAATCTGCTTGCCACTATCCGTATGCCTCAGCCTCTGCTTTGGGCATTGTGTGTGGTGTGTGGCATGGCAAAGATTCAGGGCACCTTCGAGTGTATGTCGTCAATTCAGCTATGGATGACGCCAAAGCGCGACTTTGCCGTGTTCTTCCCTTTACTGCACATCATACTGCTCACGTCGATAGAGTTTACCGGCTACCTTTCGGCATGGTT
>DAIOXG010000182.1:0-5646 GCA_036758085.1 Prevotella sp.
CTACTTTCACATTTACCGACCTCCCACACCACCGTACGTGCCGTTCGGCATACGGTGGTTTCGTGCTTTTACGCCTTACGGTGTGTGGCAAATAGAGAATACCTCATCTTCACCATGCGTTCGTGAGACCTCCTCGGATAAGGGCATTATCTTTCCACCTTATACCTACTTCATTTTTTCGCAAGCTCAAGGAAACTCCACCAACCATTCCGAATAGCTATGGGACTTTGATAACAAATTGTGAAAGAACAACATAAATTACCAGACAAAATGGTATTCAGATACTCACTTTTAGGTATAATTATCATTTTCTTTATTTTTTTTGCATCAGCTATATGATTTTTTGTAACTTTGCAAGCGTAACTTTAATAACACAACAGAGTGCTTTCACATTTTCGATTATCATTACTCTTGATATTTTGGGGTGCTACGCTTGGCGTGAAAGCCAGCGTAAAGGACTCGTTGCGCCTTGGCGTAACAGACAGAATACTGACATCAGAGATGATGGAACGCGTCAGTGCACGCGATGTCTGGACTGCCATCCGCACGCTGGATGCCTCCACTTACGATAATCCCGAATTACTTATAGACGGTGTCCGTATGCCGAAATCAGCCCTCGTAGGCATCACTGTCGGCGAGGTCTCTGAGGTGAGAATCATCAGAGACGCTATCAGACTAGCGCAATTAGGAATCCATGGCGGGAAAGGCGCTGTGGAAATAGTCACTAAGAAGTATGGAAAAGGACCGCTAGGCCTTAGCTATAAGGCTGACATACAGGCAGGAAAGCCCTACGACGGCAGCGACGGCACCATGAAAGGGGCAGAGCATTGGCTCACTGCCGACGGGGGCGATGACAATGTAGGCTATCGCTTTACTGCCATCTATGACCCTGGTACGGAAACGAAAGCCAAGGGAACGGACCGCATTCAGATGCGTTCATATATAGGTTACAGGCGCAATGCGCTGTCCATCAGCAATGACCTGCAATATGGAAACTATGGAATCCACGAGACATTCAATGATGATGACACGGACAAAACCCGCTTTTCCACGCTTACCGACAGGGTGAGAGCCACGCTTAATCTCATGCCGGGACTGGAAATGGTGGGCTATTTCTCTTTCCTGCGTCAGGAAGTGAGGCGCGATGTGTTCCTTTCACCCTATTCCCCTGTGTTCAAGGACGAAGACAACCTGCGCAACAAAGGCACTTATGACATAATGCGCGAGACGACGATGACCTACGACGGCGGACTGAAGCTCGCTTATCAGAAGGCAATGACTGGCGGACACACTCTCATTGCCTCTGCAGGAGTAAGCCTTTACAGTGGAGAAAGGGGAGGAGAATCATACGCCGGACGAGGAATACTGAATGACATACTCAACTATGTATCATTTACCCAGACCTATGACACGCTGCGTAAACCTACGGCAGTGAGGGACTTCGAGCGCACATTGCAGTGCATGGCAAACGTGGGCTACGACTATCAGGGACGCTACAGCGCCACGATGAACGTGACAATGAACCGCTCTTCCCTCCTTTCACCGAAGCATCGCAACGAGGTATATTGGGCTGCCGACCTGGGATGGAACATCAGCAGGGAGGCATGGATGGCTGAAAGCGGGATAGATTGCCTCAGACTTTCTCTCGGTTTGGGAAGAAGTGCCACGGTGCCTTACAGTTACAAGGCTTTTACTCCGATGTATTCCAACATCACCAACGAGACATACATATATAATTACTATCAGACGGGGGCACAACTGCAGGGCTATTACGATGAGAATATCCGTCCAGACGCAGTGACACGCGGTCTGTTGTCGCTCGACTTTGAAGCCAAAGGATGGCATCTTAATGCTTCAGGCATGCGTGCAGAGTCCACAAATATGCTCTATGGCGATGTGGGCAAGACGCTGAAGGGTAAGAACTGGACGGCAAGTGCATCGCTTTCTGCCGCTTATGATGATGTAAGGGAGATGCTTGCAGGCATGGTTATCTACGGACAATGGCACCGCTGGACAGCTTCAGCATCCTTCTTCACCGATAATTGGGAGACCAATAGGTTGCAGAGCATCCAGATAGGCTACGCGTTTCCATCGCTCTGGCGCTTTGTCAAAGGTGGTATGGTGCGCCTCAGTGGTGAGGAAAATTGCCATAGGGCTTGCCTTACAGTGGAAGCTAAATTCTAAAAGGGAAAACGAAATCCATTCGACAATGAGAATAAGAATAATATATATAATGATGATAGCTTGCACAATGCTGCAGAGCTGCGATGATTTCTTCGACAAGACCGGCGACGACAGCGATGTCACTGCGGGGAAATTCTTCAAGGATGAGACAGCTTTCATGCAGGCATTGACCGGCATCTACATGCAGATGCGTGCTCCTGAGCTTTACGGCAACACCCTTTCGCTCGGCATGATGGAGTTCGCCTCACAGACATTGGAGCCTTATGACGAAGAGACAACGGCGGCATCTAAGCTCGATTTCGATGCGCCAGTATTGCGTCAGCGTATGGACACCATGCGGATTTGCGCTGACCGCGTCATCGAATCATGCGATAGAATAATAGATGAAGCAGAGCATACGAAGGTGGTATTCTTCACTTCAGGACTCAAGGAGATAGTTCTGGGCGAGTGTTATGCCATCAAAGCCGCCATGACCTTTGACCTCCACCGCCTTCTGGACCTTCCTATGGACGGAGTGGAGGAATGGCTTGACAAGGCAGACAGGTTGCTTTCTGCAAATGATCCCATAATGAATGCCACAAATCCTTCATCGGTAAAAGTGGGAGAAATAGACCGAAGGCTGCGCACTTTCCAGCTCAATGCCTATGCAGTAAAGGCGCTTAAAGCCAGAGTGGCACTATGGAAAGGCGACTATCAGAAGGCATTGGACAATGCAGACTCAGTGATGCTGCATACAGATCCGGCACGGGTGGCGACGCGATACCAGCTCTTTTACTTCGTCACACCGGGCAAGTATGGTTCTGATTACTGCTTCTCCCGTGAGAATATCTTTGCTTTGTCATCATTGCCGACAGGTTTCACCCGTCTGAGCGCAACGCTTTTCGACCAGAAGAAAGTCAGATGCCGTACTGACATCGACCGCATTTACGCCCAGCAGACCGACATCCGCCGCAGGGCATGGTTCCGCGAGCAGGAAGACGGCACGCAGATAATGTCAAACAAATACGGACCGAACACCCTGCTTACAGGCTATGTGAACACAGAAAGCGGCGGAAGCACCGACCTTCCGGCTGCAATCCCTTACATCAGACTGGGCGAAGTGCAACTCATAGCGGCAGAAGCTTTGTGGCGACTGGGCCGCAAACAGGAGGCACGCCAACGCCTTATAGCGATGCAATCAAACAAGGATGTGACCTACGCAGCCGACGCATCGGAGGATGCTGACCTCCTTCCGATGATATATGATGAATACCGTCGTGACCTCTTTGGCGACGGACAGTTGTACTATCTCAATAAACGTATCAGTCGATGAAAACGAGAATATTGATCATACTGACGCTGATGGCGACAGACTCCGTGGTGTTTGCGCAAAGCAAAACACAGAAGACAGCCAAGGAAAAGACCGCTATGGCAAAGAATGACAGCACCGTACAGAAGAATGACATAATGCTGTTTGGCAAGATAGGCGAGACTGTCGTCACGGGATATTACTCCAAGACGAAGAACAGCTTCACTGGAACAGCGGTGCAGGTGTCCGGCAAGGAGCTGATGAAGGTCAACAGCACCAATCTGCTTGATGGCCTGAAGGTGTTTGACCCCTCGTTTCAGGTGGTGGATACCCGTGGCATTTACGGTTCTGACCCTAACCATATACCTGACCAGATAGAGATAAGAGGACAGAATACAATGCCGGACATCTCGCAGAGCAACCTGCAGACAGTGACAACTTTACCCGTGTTCATAATCGATGGCTTTGAGGTAAACGTGCAGAAAGTATATGACCTCGACATCAATCGCGTGAAGAGCATCACTATACTGAAGGACGCTGCCGCAGCAGCGATATACGGTTCGCGTGCCGCAAACGGTGTAGTGGTCATCGAAACCATCACCCCGATGGCAGGAAAACTGCAGATAAGCTATACGATGAACGGCAAGTTTGAGATTCCGGACCTTTCGTCCTACAATCTGATGAATGCGGCAGAGGTGCTGGAATTTCAGAAGAAAGCCGGCGTATTTGATGCATATCGTGATGGGGAAGACGCAGGACTGAATGCCAATTCCTATAATGTGGCACGCCGTGCCGTGCTCAGTGGCGTTGATACCTATTGGCTTTCAAAGCCTTTGCAGATGGGTTTCCAGCACAAGCATTCCCTCATCATCGAGGCTTCACCAAAGACATCACTGCCTGGCGGAACGAAAGTTCGCTTTGCGGCAAACCTGAGTTACAGCAATCTCAACGGCGCAATGAAGGGCAGCGGACGAGACACTTACGAGGCTGGCACAAAGTTGATTATATCCAATCACCGCATCCGTGTGACCAACGACCTGCAGTTTTCCATGGTGGATAGCAAGGAATCGCCTTACGGAAGCTTCTCTTCCTACACCTCGGCACTGCCTTATTATCAGGAGAAAGATGCTGACGGCAACTACTACCGCATGCTTTCCCTGTCAAACTTAGCGCCTGAAGGCATCGCTCTCGGAGTGCTGGCATCCATGCAGTCGCCTGTCTATGAAGCGCGATACCTCAACAGTTACTCCACTTCGAGAGGTATGAACGTGACGAATAATTTCGGAATAAACTGGACCATCACCGATGATGTACGTCTGAAAGGGTCGTTCTCACTCAGCCATGACAGCGACCGTGACGACGCATATGTATCGCCTGGCAGCTTCGAATATATCAACAACAACTCCTCCATCACGCCCGATGCGCTCTACCAGCGTGGCAAATACACGCTCGGACACAGTTCTTCGACCACCGTCTATGGCAGTATGCTGACGTCATATACACATAGTTTCGGTCGTTTCGACGTGCAGGCGATACTCGGAGCAGAAGCCAAGCAGACATCAAATGAGAGCGACAGCTACACCATGACGGGATTTCTCGGCAATTCGCAGGACTATATCTCATACGCAGTGCAGTATGAGAAGTACGGCAGAATCACGGGAGGCAAGTCCAAAGTCCGCACTGCCGGCATCTTCTGCAACCAGAACTACAGTTATGCCAACCGCTATCTCTGTGACCTTACTATCCGTATGGACGGCAGTTCGCTCTATGGTGACCATCAGCAGACCACGCCTTACTGGAGTGCCGGACTGAGATGGAACGTGCATAATGAGCGTTTCTTCGCCGGAAGCGGAGTGGTCTCACAGCTCGCTTTGCGTGCAAATGTCGGCACTACAGGCAACCAGAACTATAACCGCAACCAGGCAAGCAACCAGTATAATTATCTGACCAAGGTCTATGGAGGATATTTCGGAGCAGTAATCACCACACTCGGCAATCCCGACCTCAAGGGACAGACCACATATAACCGCACCATCGGACTGGAGGCTTCGCTCTGGAAGAACCGTCTCAACCTGGAGTTCAACTATTACAACAACAAGACCAAGGGCAACCTGACCAGCATCACCGTCGCTCCATCATTGGGATTCGACACCTATAAGGCAAATATGGGCGAC
>DAIOXG010000183.1:0-5646 GCA_036758085.1 Prevotella sp.
GATATTCCTTGCTCTGCGAGCGGAACAGACCCTCGCTCGGTACGCTGACGATACGGATCTTGATGCCATCCTTGCGCAAAAGCTCAGCACCGGCAACAAGGGTAGAAACCTCAGAACCGTCGGCAAGAAGGATAACGTCGAAGTCCTCATCAGAACCAGCTACCACGTATGCTCCCTTGCGAGCCTGCTCGTAGTCGGTTCCAGCTGGCAACTTTGCGATGTTCTGGCGAGAGAAGATAAGAGCTGTAGGAGTCTCCATATTCTCCATTGCCATAGCCCAGCAAACTGTTGTCTCGTCGGCATCAGCCGGACGGAACACGCGCACGCTGTCTTTGCCATGATGATTCTTCAGTTTCTCCATCAAGCGGATCTGTGCCTCCTGCTCAACAGGCTCGTGGGTAGGTCCATCCTCGCCTACGCGGAATGCGTCGTGAGTCCAGATAAACTTGATTGGTACCTCCATCAAGGCAGCCATACGTACAGCCGGCTTCATATAGTCGGAGAATACGAAGAATGTTCCGCAAGCCGGGATAACACCGCCGTGCAGATACATACCGATACACATACAAGCCATTGTCAGCTCGCTGACACCGGCCTGGAAGAATGCACCGCCGAAGTCGCCACGCACGATAGAACGGGTCTTCTTCAAGAAGCCGTCGGTCTTGTCGCTGTTTGAGAGGTCGGCAGAAGAGCAAATCATGTTTGGCACTTGCTCTGCCAATACTCCAAGACAAGTAGCCGAAGCATTACGTGTTGCGGCACCTTCCTTCTGCTCAACAACGGACCAGTCTACCTTAGGAGCCTTGCCGCTGAACCATTCCTTCATCAAGGCTGCTTTCTCTGGATTTTCCTCAGCCCATTTCTTCTCCTCAGCATGACGTTCTGCAACAATTCTGCGCAACTCTTCCTTGCGGTCAGCATACAGCTTTTCTGTTTCCGGGAAAATAACGAATGGATTCTCAGGATCGCCACCAAGGTTCTTGATAGTATTTACGTAAGCCTCGCCACCGAGAGGAGCACCGTGAGTCTTGATGCTGCGCTCGTAGCTTGTGCCGTCGTCTTTCAGAGCACCCTTACCCATCACTGTTTTTCCGATGATGAGGGTAGGGCGGTTGAGTTCCATCTGTGCAGCAGTAAGAGCCTGGCGAATCTCGTCAGGGTCGTTGCCGTTGATGGTCATCACGTTCCATCCCCAAGCCTCATATTTCTGTGCTGTGTTCTCAGTCATAACAACGCCACACTCTGTAGAGAGCTGAATATCGTTTGAGTCGTAGAACATGATGAGATTGTTCAGACCGAGGTTTCCGGCGATACGGGCAGTACCCTGTGAAATCTCCTCCTCGATACCACCGTCGGATATATATGCATAAATCTTGTGCTTGATAACCTCAGAACCGAGTTTAGCCTGAAGGAACTTCTCTGCAACGGCAGCACCGGCAGCAAAGGTATGTCCCTGTCCGAGCGGACCAGAAGTGTTCTCAATACCGCGCTTTACGTCGCGCTCCGGGTGACCAGGGGTAGGTGAGCCCCACTGACGGAACTCCTTCAACTCGTCGAGTGTGAACTTGCCCTGAAGAGCAAGAGCACTATAGAGCATTGGCGACATGTGACCAGGGTCAAGGAAGAAACGGTCTCTTCCTTCCCATTCCAAATTGTCCGGATCCCATACGAGGAATTCCGAGAACAATACATTAATGAAATCAGCACCGCCCATGGCACCTCCTGGGTGTCCGGATTTGGCTTTTTCTACCATAGAAGCAGCCAAGATACGGATGTTGTCGGCTGCTCTGTTCATTATCTTCTTTTCGTTCATATTGATGATGTTAATTTTTTTTGTTTGATTGATGGGAGTGATAGGACTAATAGGACAGATGGGACTAATGGGAGTTATGGGAGAACTGTGAGTAATAAACTTTCATCTCTAATCCTTCATCTCTAATCTTTCATCCCTTTTTCACTTTTGTAGCTTCTTTCTCTATTGACAGGCAAGCTTGATATTCCTTGATGTATTTGTTGAAGCCCTCAACCTCTTCTGGAGTTGGAGCAATCTCCACTCCTGTATTTCCGCTGAACACCTTGTTGTCGAGGAAGTCGGCAAGACTCTCCTTGTCGTTGTTGTTCACAAGATAAGAGGCAAGTAGGGCGATACCCCACGCACCGCCTTCGCCAGCAGTCTCCATTACAGAAATCGGCGAGTTTATTGCGGCTGCGAGAACACGCTGACCTACACCCTTAGTCTTGAATAATCCACCATGGCCCGTGATGCGGTCTACCTTCACTTTCTCGTCGTTGAAAAGAATATCGTTGCCAATTTTCAGAACGCCGACAGAAGCATACAGATTAGCACGCATAAAGTTGGCAAGATTAAACTTATCGTTAGCCGAGCGCACGAAGAGCGGGCGCCCTTCTGCCAGTCCCGTTACAGGTTCGCCAGAGATATAGTTATAGGCAATTAGTCCGCCACAGTCTGCATCACCCTCGAGGGCATGGTTATAGAGCTTTCCGAACACTTCGTTCATATCCACCGGAACGCCGAGAAGTTGTTGATATTCCTTGAAAAGGTTCACCCAGGCGTTAAGGTCGGAAGTACAGTTGTTGCAATGAACCATAGCCACCGGACTGCCGTCTGGAGTAGTAACCATATCAATCATCTCGTAAGGACGAGAGAGAGCTTTCTCTAATACGATCATAGAGAAAGAAGAAGTTCCGGCAGACACGTTACCAGTGCGTTTGCGCACGGCATTTGTTGCCACCATACCAGTACCGGCATCGCCTTCAGGCGGACAAACTGGAATTCCGGCTTGCAGATGGTCAGAGATGTCGAGCTTGTGCGCTCCAGCCTCGGTCAGTTTTCCTGCGTTCTCTCCGGCAGAGAGCACCTTCGGCAGGATATCTTCAATCTTCCAGTCGAAGCCGTAAGGCGAAACGAGTTTATCAAACTTCTCTATCATTTCCTTAGAATAATTCTTCGTCTCGGAGTCGATAGGAAGCATACCCGAAGCATCGCCTATGCCAAGCACCTTTTCGCCGGTAATCTGCCAATGGATATATCCGGCAAGTGTAGTAAGGAAGGTGATGTCCTTAACGTGCTCTTCCTTGTTGAGTATAGCCTGATACAGATGTGAGATGCTCCAGCGAAGAGGAATGTTGAAGTTGAACAACTTAGACAGTTCTGCCGCAGCAGCTCCGGTATTAGTGTTTCTCCAAGTGCGGAATGGGGCAAGAATCTCCTGCTTGTCGTTGAAAGCCATATATCCGTGCATCATGGCGCTGATGCCGATAGACTTCAGACGCTCAATCTCTACGTCGTATTGAGCCTTCACGTTGGCGCGCAGGTCGGCATAGCAGTTTTGCACTCCGTTCCATATCGCCTCGATGCTATATGTCCACAAGCCATCGATGAGTTGGTTTTCCCACTCATGGCTGCCCTGGGCAATAGGCACGTTATTCTCGTCGATGAGAACGGCCTTAATTCTTGTAGAGCCGAACTCAATGCCGAGGATAGCCTTGCCTTCCTGTATGGTTGATTTTGGTGTAATCATTTTTATTTTATTGATGGGGTAATATTATCTCAAAGCCTTGTTGAGCATGTAGTAAACCTCGTTGATTCTAAGGTCTCGCTTCACGCTCTCGAAAGTAGAATCCTTGTCGATATGCAGGTACTCGATGTCGAGCATCTCAGCATAGTCTTCCCAATACTCTGGTGTGATGTCGTAAGAGAAACAGCTGTGGTGGGTTCCTCCGGCAAGAATCCAGGAACCGGCGCCAATCTCGAAGTTCGGCTGTGGAATCCACAGGGCGTTGGCAACAGGAAGCTTTGGCAGAGGCTTTGGCTGGATGCAATGAACATCATTAACGATAAGGCGGAAACGGTTGCCGAGGTCTACGACAGTTGCCGTTACGCCGTCGCCCACCTTAGAGTTGAATACAAGGCGTGCAGTCTGCTGCTTGCGGATACCGATACCAAGATGATGAACCTCAAGGCGAACCGGCTCGTTGTCTACAGCAATTAGCGGACAAACCTCGAGCATGTGGCTCTGCATGATTGCCGACTTGTCGCCGTCGAAGTTAAGAGTATAATCCTCAAGGAATGAACAACCGGTAGGCAGTCCCTGAGTCATGTACCATAGAGTGCGGTAGAGAGCAGCCGACTTCCAGTCGCCTTCAGCTCCGAAACCATATCCTTCAGCCATCAGGCGCTGAGAGGCAAGACCCGGAATTTGGTCGAAGCCGACAAATCCCTCTGTGTCAGGATCGTCCCAAGAACCAAGGTCGTCGAAGTTTGTTGTGAATCCCTTTGCACCCTTAGCCTTGAGAATAGCACGGATGGCAAGTTCTGCACGAGCAGCATTCCAAATTTTCTTTTTGCCGATTTCCTCTCCAGCCTCACAAGGAACAATCTTGTAAAGCTTGTGGTACTCCTCAACAAGAGCGTCAACATCAGCCGGCTTAACCTGCTTCCAGTATTCCATCAACTCCGAAACGCAGCAATAGTCTACGTGATAACCCAATATCTGCTCAGCGCTAACCTTGTCGCCATCGGTAACGGCAACGTTGTTCATCTGGTCGCCAAAGCGGATGATGAGCATATCCCTTGCATCAGCAACGGCAGCAGCCACACGAGCCCAAACGGCAATATGCTCCTGAGTCTTCTTGTCCTTCCAGTAACCAACAACAACCTTGCGTGGCTTTCTCAGACGAGAGCAGATATGTCCGAACTCGCGGTCGCCGTGAGCACTCTGGTTCAGGTTCATGAAGTCCATATCCATAGTGTCCCATGGAATCTCCTGGTTATATTGAGTATGCAGGTGGAGTAGAGGCTTATGGAGCATCTGCAGACCGTGTATCCACATCTTGGCTGGAGAGAAGGTGTGCATCCATGTGATAACGCCCACACATTTCTCGTCGTTGTTTGCAGCCATCATAATTGCCGCAACCTCCTTGTCGGAGTTCGCAGTACCCTTATATACTACTTTAATAGGAATGATGCCCGACTTGTTCAGTCCGTCCACCATCTCCTGAGAATGTCCGTCTACTATTTTAACAGTCTCGCCTCCGTATAGAAGCTGTGCTCCGGTAATCCACCAAAGCTCAAGATTTTCAAATGCTTTTATCATAGTTGTTGAATTTGTTTGTTGTTATAAGTTAGTTTAAAATCAATTATTGTTGTTTCTAAAAGTCCCTTTTATTATTCACATCAACATTCCTTTACAAATAAAACCTCGACGGGGTATTCATATTTTCAAGGAATTTTTGACAAAACAGTATTATTTCTTTTTCTGTCCATAATAAGCATTAGGACCATGCTTGCGACTGAAATGCTTCTCCACGAGCAGAGGGTTCATCGTGGTTTGCGGATTAACGCAGAATGACACGAAAGCCATTTTTGCCACCTGTTCCATAACCACGGCATTGTAGACTGCCTGGTCTGGATCTTTGCCCCAAGAGAACGGACCGTGGTTCTTTACGAGAACGCCCGGTGTGTGTACATAATTGATGTTCTTGAAACGATTAACGATAACCACACCCGTCTCCTTTTCATACTCCGCCATTTGGTCGGCAGTCATATCTTCCGTACAAGGTATGCAGTCGTGGAAATAATCGGCATGAGTTGTTCCGATATTCGGGATATCCTTGCCAGCCTGT
>DAIOXG010000184.1:0-5645 GCA_036758085.1 Prevotella sp.
GGACTTCCGTGCCTTTGCCTCTATTGTAAAAGGGAAACATAAAGCAGACGGCGTTGTCGCTTGGCTCGTTCCTGGTTCATGGCGGGTGATGCGCCAGATTGAAGATGAGGGTATCGACCGTGTTCTTCGTGAGGCTGGCTTTGAGATAAGGCAACCAGGATGTTCGGCTTGTCTCGCAATGAATGACGACCAGATTCCTGAAGGTAAATATTGTGTGTCTACGAGCAACAGAAACTTTGAAGGCAGACAGGGTAGGGGAGCAAGGACAATACTGGCAAGTCCGTTGACTGCTGCCGCTGCTGCGATAACAGGAAAAATCACTGACCCGAGAGGATTTTTAAATGAAAAATGAAAAATGAAGAATGGAGAGTGAAGAATTAAGAATAATATAGTTCTCTCATTTCTACCAGTCCTCCCATTTCTCCCATTTCTCCCATAATAATTAAAACAACACCAGATGAAACAGAAATTCAATATAATAACAAGTACTTGTGTACCGCTGCCTCTGGAGAATGTAGATACAGACCAGATTATTCCAGCCCGTTATCTGAAGACAACGGCAAGGGAAGGTTTTGGGGAATATCTCTTCCGCGATTGGCGATATAAGGAGGATGGTACAGTGAATGAAGATTTTGTTCTCAATAATCCCAAATACAATGGAGAGATTCTTGTTGCCGGTAAGAATTTCGGTTCCGGATCAAGTAGGGAGCATGCAGCATGGGCGATTGCCGATTATGGATTCCGTGTTGTAGTAAGCAGTTTCTTTGCTGATATCCACAAGAACAACGAACTGAACAATTTTGTGCTCCCCGTTGTTGTAAGCGAGAAATTCCTTGCCGATTTGTTCGCTTGTATCGAAAGGGATCCCGGAACCATAGTAGAAGTTAATGTTCCTGAACAAACCATAACAAACAAAATAAATGGTGAAAGTGAGCGTTTTGAAATTAACGGATACAAGAAATACTGTCTGATGAACGGACTTGACGATATTGATTTTCTTGTAGAAAACTTGGATAAGGTTGAGACATACGAAGATAGTGTGTTGAATATGAAGGGAGGAATTTTATGAACTAAAATTCCACACCTATATATAAGAACAAATAAAAAAAATGATATGGAAATAAAGATAGCAGTATTGCCTGGAGATGGAATAGGTCCAGAAATTATGCAACAAGGAATTGCTGTGGTTGATGCCATAGCAGCGAAATTTGGTCATAAAGTGGAATATAGCAAGGCTTTATGCGGAGCTGCGGCAATAGATGCCGTTGGCGACCCGTTTCCGGAAAATACCCTTAAAACATGTCTTGATGCAGATGCAGTATTGTTTGCAGCCGTTGGCGATCCTAAGTTTGACAATGATCCGACAGCAAAAGTACGTCCTGAACAGGGGTTACTCGCTATGCGGAAGAAATTGGGACTGTTTGCCAATATTCGTCCTGTACAGACGTTCCGGTGCCTTGTACACAAGTCGCCGCTGAAAGACGAAATCGTGAGTGGAGCAGATTTTGTATGTATCCGCGAACTTACAGGTGGAATGTATTTCGGAGAGAAATATCAGGACAATGAAAAGGCTTACGACACAAACTATTATACGCGTCCTGAAGTGGAGCGCATCTTGAAGGTTGCCTTTGAATATGCCATGCGCCGCAAGAAACATCTTACTGTAATAGATAAGGCTAATGTCTTGGCTTCAAGTCGCTTATGGCGACAGATTGCTAAGGAGATGGAACCGCAATATCCTGAGGTGAAAACCGACTATATGTTTGTTGACAATGCATCGATGCGTATGCTTGTAGAGCCAACATTCTTTGATGTGATGGTAACTGAAAATACATTTGGCGATATTCTTACTGATGAGGGCAGTTGTATCTCCGGCAGTATGGGATTGCTCCCTTCTGCATCTACCGGTGAACATACTCCTGTTTTTGAACCTGTGCATGGCTCATGGCCTCAAGCTGCCGGCAAGAACATTGCCAACCCTCTTGCACAGATCCTTTCGGTTGCCATGATGTTTGAGTATTTCAACTTAAAAGAAGAAGGAAAGTTGATACGTCGGGCTGTAGATGCCTCACTTGATGCCGAGGTCCGCACACCTGAGATTCAGGTCGAGGGCGGAAAACAGTATGGTACAAAAGAGGTCGGTGCATGGATTGTTGACTATATCGAGAAGGCTTAGGAAATGTAATGATAATTACTTATTATAATTTTATGATATTTACAACCAATAAAACAAATAAGGCAAGGGTGATGCTTCTGGCATTGTCCTTGCTGTTTTCGTTGGATTATGCCAGTGCTCAGACGCATGCCGCCCTGCGTGACAGTTTGAAAATTGCAACAGACAGACTTGAATATGCTCCCGATTCTGTTGACTTACGTCTGCGCAAGGCAAGTTACAACTTGCAGCTTGAGCAATGGCAGTATGCTCTCGATGAATATAATTATATTCTGAGAAGAAATCCAAACGAAGTTTCTGCACTTTTCCATAGGGCTTACGTCAATGAGAAGTTGCATCGCGATAATTTCGCTCGTCTCGACTATGAGAATTTACTTACAATCGTGCCTGGACATTTTGAGGGACAGTTGGGACTGGCTCTCCTTAATCAGAAGACAAAACGCTTTACGGATGCTTTGGATATGATAAATCGCCTTGTGAGCCAATATCCCGACAGTGCCGTGGCGTATGCCGCCCGTGCCGGGATAGAGAAGGAGCAGGGGATGGTTTCGCTTTCGGTATTCGACTATGCCGAAGCTCTGAAGCGGGATGCCTTAAATAAAGAGTATATGATAGACTATGTAGATGCCTTGATTCTTGACAAAAAGAAAAACGAGGCACGTCGTGAACTCGACCGCCTCGTCAGTATGGGGGTTCCAAGAGCATCCCTCCTGGAGTTTTATAAAAGGTGTAAATAATTCTTAGAAAGAATAGGCAAATCCAATAGACATATATTCTTTCAGTTGCCAGTATCCATGGTCTTTGTCGCGTTTCGCTCCATCGTCGAAGCGTGGGTAGACGAAGATGTTGGATGTTATATATTTATTGAACTGGAAGGAGAGGGTATTTTCCCATTCAACCTCGGCGCGCTTATATGTGGTATAACCATATAGGCGCGTTTTCCATTTTATGGCATTCGTGAATGCCCATGTCAAATCTATGGTACATTCAGAACCGAAATCGTTCAGTGTGTGTTCACCCTCTTTCAGTCCATAGCGTGTGGCAAGAGCTTTACGTCCCACATATTTAAAGTTGTAGGCGAGTGGTGCTAAATGCATCGTTCCTGTCAGTCTCTTGTGAAACCATTCTACGGCATAATCCATACCGACAGACAGGTTTATGTTGAGAGGCGAGAGAATGTCGGAATAAACATTGTTGTCGTTGCTTTTATATCCGCGCATAAACTGTGTATAGGCAATGAGCTGCAGGGAGTAGTACCATTTCTTTGATGCTTGAAGACCGAGTTTTCCTGTGTAGCGGATAAGGTCTTCTGAGGTCTTGAAACTGTGTAGGGTGTCGCCCCTTGAAGTTTGGAAACCGAGTTTCATTTCCAGCTTGTTGTCAAACTTTACCTTCTGCTTGTTGTTGTAGTTGGCCTGCATGGTAACGCTTGCCACCATAGAGTAGTTGCTCTCGCCGCCCTTATACCAGTTTGAGGATACATAGTTTTGCAGCATCTGCAGATAATAGTCGCCACTGTATTTCCAGAAATTAGGTTTCTTGATGACAATTTCCACCGGCATGTTGAAGTTCTCGTTGTATCCGGGATTGTCTTCAGTTTTGCTGACAAATTTTTCCTTGTTTTTTATAGGAGCCTTTATCTCCTTGTCTATGGCCCCAGCCTTGTTGAGTACGTTCTCGCTCTTAGCCACCATTTCCGGATGGTTAAGGTAGATATTCATCATGACCCTGTCGATTGCCGACTGTGTATCGTCAGTTTTTCCGTTGTCAAGCAAATGTTCTGCTACAGAGTGGTAGAATGTTGTTGGTGAGAAGAGATAGAAAGTCCTTCCATCGTAATCATTGCTCTTTGCGTCTATCTTTGCAGAGTCGAGCCTCGTTTTCAATGCTGCAATAGAGTCGGCATAGGCTTTAACAATGAGGGTGTCTCTTTGTTTAAGTCTTTTCGTCCTTGATGATTGTTGTGCTGCTGCGACCGTAGTTGAGGCAAGCAATGCGAAAAGTAAAATGTTTCTTATTTTCATCTTTTGGTGGCAAAAATAAACCCCGGTTCTTTTGCAAATATCAGAAGCGGGGTCTTGTCGTTGTTTTATTGTTTAGGCATGATGCCGTAATAATCGTTGTCGGGTTATTTTCCCTGTGGCACAGTCATGTCGCCTTCAACATAAAGTCTTACGACCTCAGGTGTGCCGTTGGTTCTTACGGTAATGCTTTTTTTGAAGTGTCCTTCAAACTTCCCCTTACCATTGTATGTTACTTTCAGAGTACCGCTTTGTCCTGGTGCAACAGGTTTCTTGGTGTAAGTCGGTACAGTACATCCGCAACTTGCCACAGCTTGATTAATAATCAGAGGAGCATCACCGGTGTTCTTAAATGTAAAAGTGCATGTCTGTATTTGGCTCTCAGGAAAAGTTCCGAAGTTCCATGTCGTCTTGTCGAATGTAATTTTAGCCTGCTTTTGTGCAAATGCCGTTGCGACTACTGCCATCATCAGCACAGTCACCATTAAAATCTTTTTCATCGTTTTATGTTTTTGTTAAACGTTATTTCTTAGTCCAGACATAAGCATTATGCTCATGTAATTGTATATTTCGTTGCAAAGTTACTTTATCTTTTTGTAATCGCATAAAAGTAAATACTTTTTTTCGTTAAATTAACGTGGAGATGCCTTATGTTCATAAACTCACATATATTTCCCTAATCATTCGTGATTATCAAGTATTTTTAATACCTTTGTATATAAATATAATGAAGGACATGGTAGAGACAGATGTTAACCGCATCAAGATAATAATACAATTTGATGATTATGACAACAAAGGAAATTGACGAAAAGTCGTTAGATAACGCACACCGTTTATATGAGTCGGGCAATATAGATAAAATTCCTGTCGGAACTACAGCGGGTCTTCAGCAGATACACCATTATCTGTTTGAAGGTCTGTATCCGTTTGCTGGTATTATCCGCGATAAGAAGATAGCCAAAGGTGGTTTTCGCTTTGCCAATAGTCTCTATCGTGTATGAAACAACTTCCCTGACCTCCAATCTCCCTTTCGAGCAACTTCGAGAGGTGGATGCCGATGGCAAATACTGTCAATTACCATCTTGACCAAATAGACAAAAGCGGAGAAATCCATTTGTCCGATGCAATTAGAAAAATTCGAATACCTTCGTACAAATGGTCCGGTGAGGTAATGATGTACAATCTCGACGTGGTGATGTCGTAGTCTTTTGTAGTAATAGGCTGTTTCATGACATTTAAAGTTTTTTTATTACATAATTTTGGAGGTATCTTATAAAA
Source organism: Prevotella sp. (assembly GCA_036758085.1). Taxonomy (GTDB): domain Bacteria; phylum Bacteroidota; class Bacteroidia; order Bacteroidales; family Bacteroidaceae; genus Prevotella. The sequence continues at coordinate 5,476 of DAIOXG010000184.1, forward strand.
GGTTTAACTTTGCATCTAAACGGCATGAGGTGTATTAAAACCAGCGGTGCCGCATTGTTTAAATGATAAAAATAGATTATGAATAGCATTAAGATTGCAACTCTCGGTTTGTGTGCAGCAGCAGTGGTAAGCTGTGGAAACAATACAGGTAATGGAGCTCTTATAGGAGC
>DAIOXG010000185.1:0-5625 GCA_036758085.1 Prevotella sp.
CATTTCAATTTTTCCGGACTGTTCCTGATTTTCAGCCGGGCTTTCAGGGGATGGCTCCGGAGACTGGACTTTCGCACAGGAAAGCAATGCGAGCGTCATAGAGAAGAGCAGTCCGGAGGTAAATATCAAATTTCGTGTTTTCATTTTCAATAAATTTTTATTATTATATACTTAGATTTACTTTGCAAAAATAAACATTTTTGCGGGGGGGCAAAATATATGGCTTCTTTTTTGCAAAAAAATCTATCATAATGCAATATTCTGATTATTTATACATACGATATACAACCATACAAAAATAAAAAGCCGTATAGGCTTTGTCCTTAAGACATTACCTATACGGCTGTATTATACTTGATATGACAAGTGAATATTACTTCACCATCACCTTTACAGTTCTTCCGTCAGACAGTTTCACGATGTTCAAGCCTTTCTGCGGGGTTGACAATCGAATGCCATCGAGAGAATAACGGGCAACTTCGGCAGAATTAAAGTTGTCAACAACTGCATCATTGATGCCAGTTGTTCCTCCGAGTTTTACGATATTTGCATTATTAACCCATGCTTTGTCAGTATCTGTCTCAAATGCTTGAGTTTTTTCATTATACAATACAGGACGGTTGATGAAAGCAACCACATGCATGTTGTTAGGATCCTGTCCAGAAGGTATCGTAACCTCATATTTGTTCTCATACTTATTGCCGTTCCAGTTAATATTGTCGCCAGACCAATTTGTTACAATTTTACGGAGAACATTGTTATGAGTATACTTACTTATCCAAGTGCCGTCTTCCTTTGCCTGTCGTGCCACAAGACCGTCTTCTGTAAGATAAACTGTAAGTTTTGCATCATCTCCGAGAAGTTTTTGTGCATTTTCTACAGCATCACCACTGACAGTAATTTCCAGTTTTTTAGTTTCCTCATTATATGAAGTAGCCAAATCAACAGTAGCAAAAGCAGGCACATACTCTTCTGACAAATCCATTATAGAAGTGAACATTTGTGCCACCTGGTCATGATAATTTGTATTATATCCTAAGCCACATGCGAGTGCACCTTCATTTGGACCTCCATAAAGAGTTGGAACAAAGAATCTATTGAAAGAGGCTGACGGGAAACCTGTTGTTGAGTATTCCAAAATGTAGGAAGCGTCACTTATATTATATATATCATTTCCTGACGACATGTTTCCGTGAAGAGATACCCAAGCAACATTAGGCCTTAGAGCCTTAATCTTTTCAAGAAGCTGAATGCCTATCGGACAATATACACAAAACTGTGATGTGAAATGCTCTATCAAAGCTGACTGATGCGGCAACGACTCACTGTATGTTTTGAAAGTAGTTGTAACCTCGTCATCCTCTGGATTTACAGGTTCGCCTCCATCTACTGTTTTTACATATACAGAAAGAGTGTTGTCTTCGCCAACAGGTTTCAGTTGGTCTGCGGTGAATTTAGCATCTGTATAAAAAGAGCCACTTGTGCTTGTAACATCTGCTACTTGACCTGTAGTAGCAGAGATATTATTAAACGTACCGACCTCAGTTCCGTTAAGTTTCACACCATATTCAACATTCTTAAACGTTGCACCGAACTTTGCATGTGTGCCAACCAATATACTGAATTCCTGACCAGCCTTAATGAAATCAGGCATGGTGATACCATCCATTGCAGCATCGTTCTTTGCAAAGCCGTTTTCATTCTCTACAATAAGTTGTACACTTACACAGCCATACTGCGAACCTTGATTATACCAACCCTCGCCATAACCTAAATTGCCATATAGTAAGAATCCTCCATCATATCCTGTGCCGACAGCAGATATTGGATAGTTGCTTGAAGTCTGGGTATACTGAAAACCGATAAGAAGACTGTTGTCGCTACCTATTTTGTAATCAGTTGTTACATCTGCCTGATTCCATCCCAACTTTGGATTAGAAATTGCAACATCAAAGATATCTTTCCCGATAGTTTCACCGTTTACAGGTTTTGCAAATGCAATAATGTCCTCAGCATCATCAGCCAAGCCTACTCTTATTCCTACAATTTTACAGTTCTTGTAATCCTTCAGCATGTCAGAAGAAAGCAATGCACCTACTTTGACCGTTCCAGGCAGTGATGTCAGTCCATAGCCTTGACCCTTGCCCGAAACCTCGTCTGTTGTATACGGTCCCAAATAAGTTTGGTTTTCCCCAAGAGTTTTCATGGGGGCAAGTTTTATGACCTTTTGAATTGTTTTCAGATTTGTATTTGGCGAATGCTTGACTGTATTTTTTTTTGCAGTGTAGAATTGCGCAGATGCCAATGATGTTATGAACATCATAGCGGCAGAAAGTAAAATTTTCCTCATAAACAAAATTTATGTTCTTGTTATTTAATTACCTTAACGGTTTTACCATCATTATATTTTACAATATTAATACCTTTCTGTAGTGTAGGTATAACTTGGCCATTCATGTTATAGTAAGCGGCAATTTTTGAATTGTCAGATACTATACCGTTAATTCCGGCAAGACTGTATTCAAAGTTTATTGTTATCTTTGGACCATACGCTTTGAAAGTGCTGTAATCTTTTACAGTAACGCCAAATATCGTCTTTTCGCTAACTTCCATCACTTTCAGTTGAAATGTAGCAATACATTTTCCTTCAGCTTTTGGAATCCATTCTGTTTGAAAACTTATTGCCTCATTAGCATTTATGCCTCCTGGATTAGTGCTATACGTCACTCCTACTTGATCCGTTTCTGGGGCACATGTTACAGGGAAACAACATTGTGGAGCACCGTTATCAAGCTGAGAAATAACAAAATCAACGCTCGCTCCCTGCTCCTCGTTTGTTGTGTTTTTTACATACAGTCCGCTGTTAATCTGTAAGGTGTTACCATTATACTCAGCTTCATTAACTGTAATAGTACTACCATCTTCAACAACATTCCCGTTTTTATCAACAAACTGTAGTGTTGTCAAATCAGCCTGGGCATAAGAAGCCAAGCCCATCATAACTGTTAAAACAGATATCAAAAATCTTTTCATTTCCTTATTTATTTATTATTAATTACAGGTGTTTTTTCTGTTTGTTGCACACCATCCGCTGTAAACACGAATGTTATAACAGACATGTTCTCAGACTTCCACTTACTGTCAAGCTGGATAGTATATTCCTTACTGACAGACTGTTCATTCACGACATCAATTGCTTCTCCATCCTTGTTGTTGATTGAAGCCCGGAAAACATGTTCATGGATGTAGTCATTGTTTATACTACCATCTGGCATATACTGCATGTCCTTTATGTTATCCTCAACCAGCCATACTTGAAGTTTTGCTCCATTTAGTGTCTTTAGTGAAGAGACCTCAACATGAACCTTTAAAGTCTTTGAACTTTCATTATATGATGTTGAGGGAGTAATCATTACTGTTGGCTCCTGATTTATCAGCCCATTAACAAATGCAGTCCAATATGTAAGATTAGTCAATGGTTTACCGCCATAACGGTCTATCATACCGCTTGGCTGAGCCTTAACTCCCCATGTAGTATAATATGAATTTCCTTCCTCCGTTGTCAACGAAAGCGGAGTATGTCCTTGCGCTACCGGAGTATAGCCGAAGTCGCCACCATATATCCCCACTGCGATAATATTTTCTTCTCCATACAGTTCCTGCAGCTCCTTAATCTTTTCGGCAGCATTAGGGCAATTCACACAACGCTGACCTGTAAAGTCTTCGATAAGTACATGTTTCTTAACCTCTGACGGCTTTACGTATATAAGACGGTCGTTCTCATCAATATCCGTACAAGCCGAGAAAGCTCCGACTATCAATAGGGTTACCATACTCAGCATTAGCTTACCGATAAAAACTTTGTATATATTATTTATAGCTTTCATCATCTTTTAGAAATTATAGTTATACGACAAAGTAAAGCCCTTGCTTGCCGGCACCATTCGGCAGACGCCACCCGAGCAGTTATATCCGGCACGTGTTCTGCCGTAACCAAGCTGCAAGCGATGAGCACCTGTATTGAAAGTAACAAGCCCCTGATAATAATGAAGCTTGCTCTCGCCACAGTTGTACATGTCAGATACGGTGAACATCCAATGTGGAAGAACAGACAGCTCGAGCAGTCCGAATACCCAGTCACCTTCATCATCACCAGTGGCGAGATACTGCGCCTCACCCCGTAGAGTCAGTTTATTGTTAAAGCGATACTTGGCATCGGCGACAACAATGTCAGAGTGAACCATACCACCCTCTCCCTCTACAACAGTTTTGTTGTAGAACTGGTTCATGTACATAAGGTTCAACGTAAACGAACGAGAGAATTTCTTATCAATATGAACATTCAAGTCCTGATAGTAAGTACCATCGCCCCATTTCCAGAACGAAGACCCATAACCGCTTGTACCTTCACTCTTTCCGTTGTTGGTATGGTCGTTACGGTCAATAGCATGAACATGAGAGAAGTTCACCTTCAGGTCTGTACCGTATTTTCCTCCAAGAAATGAATTTCTCTTGAACTTATATCCGAACTCAGCCTGATAAGCCCATTCGCCGTTTGCTTGAGTGGCATAGGGATAGAGAGCAGCGAGAGCATAAGTCTGTTCCTGTGTAAATGCCGGCAGGTTGTTTATGTTAGACGACAGTCCCATCACATTGCGGTCGCTGCGGAAAGTCATATTGTCGCTTCGCTTTGCCTGAAGCAAAATGCTCAATCCACTCTTCGAATAAGAAGTAGACAGCATAGCCACTGTACCTTTACGATATATATAGGGATAGAGGCGGTCGTACGAAGGGTCGTCCGTCTTCCACGCATACTCCGCAAGCACGCTGAAGTCACCGGCCTGCAGGTTTGCCCTCACATCGAAGGCATTTACATTGCTCGGCAGATGCAGTTTGTGTGTGGCATCAGCCATGATGTTGTCGTCCTTGGTAGACTGGTATTTGTTCACCCACGATGCACCAAGCGTGAGATACGTATTGTGCTCCTGCATCGACTTGAACCACTGGTCGAACGATAGTTCCAGGTCGCCGCCCGAAATCCACGCGTCGTTCCACTTCCAGTAGTGGCGCTGCTTTCCCGAGAGAGCTTTCAGCTGCACTCCCTTTACCGGACGTATTACAAGGCGACCGCCAAGCAGGGAGTTGTCTATCCCGAGACTGCGCTCCTCGTATGTGCGGAGGATAAAGCCCGAACCGAACTGCTCGTAAAAAGTACCGAGAGTGAGGTCCCAATTGTCGAAGTGGGTCTTCAGATAGAAGTTAGGCACACCATAGCCCTTGAAACCTTGTTCTGGAGACGAGGCATATCCCGGCAGCGGATGCTTGGTAAACTCGAAACGCAGTCCGGCATCGAGGTGCTTGCTTCTGCCGGCGATGTCGGCATACGTATTGGTCAGTGCCCACTCGTTGTATTTCTCCGTGCCGATTGACTTGTCCTCCTGCGGGATGATAATGTCGCTCTGGATGCTACCGCTGACAGTGAACTTGTCCTCGTCGTTGGTTTCCTGGGCAATGGCTCCCGTTGCGGCAAGCGCAGCGGCAAGAGAGAAGAATATTCTTGATTTCATATAATGTTATTCGTTATTACTAAATGCCATAACTGAATATATACAGGCAAACTGTATA
>DAIOXG010000186.1:0-5594 GCA_036758085.1 Prevotella sp.
CGCAGCAGAGACGAGGAGGGTGCTGGCATTTAGCCTATTCTCTTATTATCTTCATATATTCATCGTAGGGGATGTATTCGCCGCCCATACTCTTGAGATGTGGAGTTTCAAGTTGGCAGTCGATGAGTTTGCCGCCGTTCTGCTGTAGTATGCGGGCAAGGAAGATAAGGGCGAGCTTGGAGGCCGACGGTACAAGAGAGAACATGCTCTCGCCGAAAAAGGCAGGACCGATGTTGACGCCGTAGAGTCCGCCAACAAGTTTCCCCTCCTTATCCCAAACCTCAACGCTCGATGCAAAGCCCTGGCGATGAAGTTTGGTGTATGCACGAATCATGTCCTTGCCAAGCCATGCCCCGTCTTCGTCGTATCGCAGCCGACTGCAGTTGCTGATTACGCCGTCGAAGTCGCGGTTTATGCTCACGGCGTATTCCTGTTTGTTGATTAGCGTGCGCATGGAGTGGCTTACGTGGATTTTTTCGGGAAAAATCACGAAGCGCTGCATGGGACAGTACCACAGAATCTGTTTGTGGTCGCGAAAACTGTACCAGGGGAAGATTCCGTTGCTGTAGGCAAGCAGCAGACGGTCGATGCTGAGGTCGCCGCCCACGGCAAACAATCCGTCGGGGTCGCCAAGGCGAGGGTCGGGGAAGGATAGGTCTTTCGAGAGCTGGAAAATCATGATAATTTATAATTTATAATTGGGAGGACTGGGAGAGCTGGGAGGACTGGGGAGACTGGGAGGACAGGGAGTAATAATCCCTCCTCCCTAATCTCTAATCCCTCAGTGCCAGTTTTCCGTCTTTGAGCTCAATTGTGGTATTGCCGCCTTTCTTGAGCTTTCCGAAGAGAATTTCGTGCATGAATAGTGGCTTCACTTCGTGAGTAATGACGCGGTCCATCTCTCTTGCTCCATATTCTTTCGTGAAACCCTTCTTCAGAAGATAATCGAGGGCATCGTCGGATGCAGATGCGGAGATGCCCTTTTGCTTGAGCTTTAAGTAGAGTTCTCCGAGTTTCTTTTTCAGAATAAGCATAGCCATCTTCTCGTCCATATCGTTGAACACCACAATGTTTGACAGACGGTTGATGAATTCCGGCTTGAATGTTTTCTTCACCTGCTTCATCATAGCGTCACCCTTGGATACACCACCGCCGAAGCCGATGTTTGCCTGTCCGGCATACTGTGCTCCGGCATTCGATGTCATGATGAGCAGTACGTTGCGGAAGTCAGCCTTCATTCCCTGGTTGTCGGTCAGTTGGGCGTAGTCCATCACTTGCAGCAGGATATTGTAGATGCTGCTATGAGCCTTTTCAATCTCGTCGAGCAGCAATACGCAGTTTGGCGTGTTTCTGATGGCATCAACGAGCAGTCCGCCATCCTCGTAGCCAATATATCCTGCCGGCGAACCGATAAGCTTTGATACGCTATATATTTCGGCGTATTCCGACATGTCGAAACGTACCAGTTCCACTCCGAGTTCCTTAGCCAGAACACGAGCCACTTCAGTCTTTCCCACACCAGTAGGTCCGACAAAGAGCAGCGAAGCCAAGGGCTTGTCGTCTTCGTTCAGTCCAGCCTTTGCCATCATCACGGCATCGGTAACTTCTTCAACGGCTTTGTCCTGTCCGTATATTTTGTCAAGGATATTCTGTCGCAAGCATCCCAAATGTTCATTATTGCTTTCCTTCAGAGCGTTGGCTTGAATCTTACAAACCTTAGTCAGCACATCGTTGATATGGGCTTTGGTAACATACTGTCGACTGCGGTTCAGCGGGTGTGCTTCCAGCATGGCACCAGCCTCGTCGATAAGGTCGATGGCCTTGTCGGGCAGACGTCTGTTGGAGATGTGTTTAGCACTTGCCCTTACAGCGTATTCCAGTGCGTCCTTTCTGTATACTACTTTATGGAACTCCTGTAGACCGTGTTGCAGTCCCATGACGATTTTGATAGTCTCGTCGATGCTTGGCTCCTTGATGTCGATCATCTGGAAGCGTCGTGTAATTCCGCGGTCTTTAGCCATCTTGCGGTTATATTCCTCGTGGGTTGTAGCCCCGATGAATTTTATTTTTCCCGATTCCAGGTAAGGCTTCAGAATGTTAGAAGCATCAGGTCCTCCGTCGCTGCCTTTTCCGGCACCCATTATGTTGTGTATTTCGTCGAGGTATATTATGGCATTCTCTTTGAGAGCCCCATCGAGCACCACTTTAATTTTTCTCTCGAAGTCGCCTCGGAATTGAGTTCCGGCAATGAACTGTCCGATTTCCAAGCCATAAATCTTGCAGCCCTGTAGTCTTGGCGGCACGTCGTTATGGTTAATTCTGTTGGCGAGTCCGTAGATTATAGCCGTTTTCCCAACTCCGGGGTCGCCTACATGCAGAGGGTTGTTCTTCTCCATTCTACACAGAATCTGTATAGTTCTGTCGAGTTCCTCTTCCCTGCCAATGAGAGGCGAGTGGGTTTTAGCTTCCTTAGAAATGTCGGTAACGAGCGATTTCCAACTGTCGGGCTGCATGTCAGCTCTTTCCATATCGTTGTCGGGACTATAGTTTTCCTTGTTCCTTTCGCTGTAGAAGGTCTCAATAGTATTTAAGAACTCCTCCTCCTGTCCGTCTATTTTACTCCCCAGAATGTATGCAGCCATAGAGTCTTGGAGCATGAGAATAGCTTCGGTATATTCTCTCACGTCCACGTATCTTACGTTTCTCTTTATAGCAATATTGAGTGCGTTCTTTATGACTTCCGTGAATTGTGTCGACGGCAACGGCATTGAGTGGGTCGTTGTATGTGTTTCCTGGCTCTCAAGCCATTCCTGGAGTTCGTCTTTTACACATTCATCGTTGACATCGCTCTGCCACAGTGAAGCTTTAAAGTCCTCTTGCTGTACGAGACCGTAAAGCAGGTGTTCCGGCATCAGAAATTCGTGATGCATTCTGTTAACCGTGTTTATGGCAGTTTGTATGGCGTTGTCTATGCTTCCTGAGTTTTCCATTATATTAAAACTTTGTTTTTGAGTTTATAATATTTTTTCTTGTATAATCCGGACTGCAACATTGTTGTTGCAGTTTGTCTATTCCGGTTGGTAAACGAGACGCAGCGGGTAGCCGTTGTCCTGTGCCATCATTGTGGCTTGTCCCACTTTAGTCTTAGCCATATCAAAGCTGTATATTCCGACGACAGCCTGTCCGTTGTTGTGTACGTCGAGCATTATCTTTTCGGCTTCCGCTTGTTTTTTGTGGAATATTTTTTCTAGGATCATCACTACGAAATCCATTGTCGTGATGTCGTCGTTGAACATAATGACCTTGTATAGCTTAGGCATTTTATATTTCGTTCTATCCTTTGTTTTTTCGCTTGTTTTCTGTTGTGGCATATTTCTTTTAATTTAAAATCTGAACATAAATCTGAATCTTATTCCTTGCTTATGGGCTGTGGGTAGGTCGTTGTATGTAAGTCTTCTGACATACTGCACGCTAAGGAACTTGAATATATTTGTAACTCCGGCAACGACCTCGACATACGGTTTATGCGGGTTCATGACGTAAGAGCCTTCGGGGAGGGCCATCAGTGTTCCGTCGGCTTTATTTTTGTCGAGCAGAGGGTTATTCTTGCTTGTCAAGTCGCCCCAGAGGCATTTCACTCCAATATACTCGCGCCATTTGAGCTTTTTCAGTAGTGGTATGCGGTTAAAGATTTTGCCGTTCATATTCCACCACATGTCGATGCTGGCATAGCGGTCGTTGAGAAACTCCATGTTGTTGATGAGGTTGAAAGTACCGTCTTGTACGAGATACGAGAGGTTTACCGCCGGCATGACGAGCAACGGGAATGGCACTTTGTTCCATTGTGCGCCAGCCCTGACATCGAGGTTAAGGTCGCCCCAGCTATTCATGAAGAACCTCTTGTAGAACGTTGCTTCCGTAAAGTTATACGAATAGTCGCCGCCGAGTATCCCCTTTATTCCGGTTGTGTAGGTGAGCGATAGAATCGGAGCCTCCCTGTTGATTGCAATTCTTCTTTGCTTCGAGTTTATCAGAGTTTCACCCGGTGCGAAGCGCAGTTGCAGAGAGAGTTCGGTAGTTCTGATTTTTTCCGATTCCGGAGCAGTTTCGATCTGTCCGCTTATGTCTGTTGCATGCCTTGAGAGTGGAGAGAAATGCAGGTTACCGCAAGCCTCGTTCTCCTCTGCCTTAATCTTCAGAGCCGTTTTCAGTCCGCCGTACCATTCATATTCAAATGCCATTTGCTGTCGGTTGTAAAACATCATCTTGTCTACTTTAGCCCATTTAAACGACGTGAAGACATTGTCTTTGTCGGTTATCAGAAATTTGTCAGCCGGCGACGCCACGTCGTAGGTTGACGACAGCGTAATGGTACGTCTTGGATATTCGTGAGGCAGATACTGCTTCCGGTTCAGCGAGTATGTAAGTTCGGCATTATAGTAGTTCTTCTTGCTGTCCCATCCGTGTGCATAATATCCTTTAAAGAATATGTTCGGGTTAAGGTTAGCGGTAGTCTGTCCGCTAATTCTCGTTCTGACGCCGTCGACGAAATTACTCGTTACCATCGTGTTCACCGGTCCGATGTCAAATTTGCTCGGGTGTTTCTTTGTGCCCGTCTCGGCAAAGTTCTCGATGAGGATTTTCAGTCCGTAGATAACGTATTTGAAGTTTCTCGCACTTTCCATATCGTGCAGGAACTCAGGCATTCTGGCTTCCGAGCGGGTAAGCGGCACAAGGCGGTTCTGCTGCCAGTACATCCTGCTGCGTATTTTGGCGTCAGGAACGATGACTTCATTCATCTTCCCCTTGAACATCTTGTCGGGTAGGGGAGAGAAAGAGTATCCGTTCATCCTTGTATTGCGCACGACGACAGCCTTCGTGAGAAAGCTCAGCAGCGACAGTTCCGCAACCATATCGTCTTGTGAGAGCACCCATTCGCCGTTGTCGAGCTTGGTGTAAGCCTGTAGAATCTGCATGTTTTCCACAAAGTTTACTCCAGATTTCAACGGCAGCTGCATGTGGCAGACTTTCACGTGAAGAGTGGAATCCTTGACAATCCACAGTTCGCCGCGGAAACCGAAGTCCTGCTGGTTGTTTGGCACGAACTGAAGATGGAAGCACGAGTCACGCTCCACCTTGACCGTATCTACTATATAAAAGCGGTAGAACTGAATGGCGTCCTTGCCAATCGGACTCGTAAAGCGTGTTTGCAAGAGACGGATCTGGTCGTCGTAGATGTCGATATTGCTGAACACGTCTTTCATCACCGTGCCGACGAGTTCACCCGACTGTATGAATTTGTTTATGCCCTCAGTATGCTGCCCGTTGATTATCGTCTTTTCCTTATGTGGGTTCTTTCTGAAAATATGTTTGCTGAGCGTCTCGTCAACCATGATAGGCAGAATCATCTTGTTGTTGTACATGCAGTTTTCCACCTGGTTCAGCATCCATCGGGATTTCGTGAAACGGCTCGACTCAAGATCCTTCGGCGTAATGTCGTTGATGGCGACGGTCAGCTTCTGGTATTTGTCAAACTCATAGTAGTCGTGGTTTGCGATATCCGTCTTTTTCTTCGCCGCAATAACCCTTCGCAT
>DAIOXG010000187.1:0-5586 GCA_036758085.1 Prevotella sp.
CATGCCGAGCATACAAAATCCCCGCCACAAAAGTATGCGACGGGGAGAAATATTAAGTTATATATTATACGACTTAATTATTTTGCGTTGTCGTTGAAAGTAGCAACGCGATTGAACTCAACCTGCTCGAAGAGCTTGTCTGTTGCACCCATACCCTTAGTAGTAAGGCGGTCAGCAGAAATCTTGTACTTCTTAACGAGGATGTTCTTAACAGCCTCAGCACGCTTCTCAGAAAGCTTCTGGTTCAGCTCAGCGTTACCCTCTGGTGAAGCATAACCCTTAATCTCAACCTTAGCGTCCTTGTGATTTCTCATGTACTGAGCGATAAGCTCGATGTTAGCCAACTGAGAGTTGTCTACAGAAGACTTGCCCTGACGGAAGATAACTGTAGGCTGCAAGTTAGTAGCTGTCTCAGGCTTAACATACTTAGGAGTCTTGTTGCACTCGTCAAGAGCATTCTGAAGGTCAGCGATACGCTTGTTCTTAGCAGCGATCTCAGAATCCTTACCGTTCAGATCGTTACGGAGGTCGTTGATCTTAGCGTTCAAGCCATCGATCTCAGCCTGGTCACGGAGCTGTGCGATAGTGAAGTTATGTGTGCCGTTAGAGTTCTTGAACTTGTAAACAACACCTGCGTTGAGCTGGAAGTCAGCATAGTTAGCGTCGTAGCGAACACCCTTCTGTGCACCCTCAAGGTTCCAGATTACAGATGGCTCAACATAAATCTGCCATGCCTTAGCCTTACCAAGGTTGAAAGCGAAGTCAAGACCAGCCTTTGAAGTCAAGAAATCCTTCTTGTCTGATGAATTCCAATTCTTAGCATAGCGTGCACCGTCTTCGCCACCGAATACGTGTCCCCAACCAAGACCATAAACACCGCTTACCTCGAACAAACGTGGAGCACCTTTGTAACCACCGAACCAGTTGCTGAAGTTGATAGTTGCAATCAAAGAAGTGTTCATAGATGTAACCAAAGTATTGGTTGCATTTGCGAACAGGTTGTTACCTGTACGACCAGTGTGGTGAAGGTCTGCAAAATAAACGTTGCTCTCAGCAGCAAGTCCGAATACAGGAGTGAAGTAGCGGCCTACGCGAAGGCCTGCATTAGGAGTGATGTCCTTTGCCCAAGAACCACCGCAGCCAAGCTGTGAAGGATGAATACCTGTAGCGATACCACCGTTTACACCAATGTACCAGTTGTCAAATGTTTTACTCTCAGTTACTGTCTGAGCTGATGCAGAAGCTGCTAACGCAGCAGCAGCGCACAAAGTAAAAATTTTCTTCATGTTTTTAATGTTTAAAAATTATTTTTATTGACTTGTTTCTATATGTCTATCCATTTTGGAGTGCAAAGTAAAATAAAATTTATGTAACATCCAAATTTTTATTAACAAAACTACAAAAGAAACGGCATTATAAAACAATTTTCTATACAAAAAGACCCTTATACATATTTATTTATATAATATTGCGACAGAAAACGAAAGCTATTTGCTGAAAACAATTGTTTTTGTTACTTTTGCACCAATGAAACGAATTATTCTCATCACTGGCGGTCAGAGATCTGGCAAAAGTGAATTTGCGGAGCGTATGGCTCTTGACATGACAGACAAGCCCGTATATGTTGCTACTGCGCATATATGGGACGATGACTTCCGGCACAGAGTAGACTTACACAAGAAACGGAGGGGATGTCAATGGACTAATATTGAAGAGGAAAAATTTCTCGGCAATATTGATATATATAATAAGGTGGCTCTTATTGACTGTCTCACATTATGGTGCACGAATTTCTATTTCGACGAAGCCAAAGAAAACGGTAGTCCTAATATTGAGGAGATACTCGTAAAACTAAAAGCCGAATTTGACAAATTCACTTCACAGGATGCTGTGTTTATCTTCGTTACTAACGAAATCGGATGGGGAGGTACGAGCGAAAACGAAGTGCAGCGACGCTTTACAGACCTTTTGGGATGGCTTAACCAGTATGTAGCATCAAAAGCTGACGACGTTTACCTCACGGTTAGCGGCATTCCGGTTAAAATAAAATAGTCTCCTATGTAAAATAAGAAAATTATGATAGAATTTAAGATAGAGAAGCTTGATCTTGACATCAAAGACAAGATTCAGGAAAAGATAGACAACCTTAATAAGCCTAAAGGTTCTCTCGGACGACTGGAAGACCTCGCCATGCAGATCTGTCTGATACAGCATACTCTGCATCCGTCGCTGTCTCATCCCTCTCACCTGCTGTTGGGTGCAGACCACGGCATAGAACGGGAAGGGGTTAGTCTGTCGCCAAGGGATGTTACATGGCAGCAGATGATAAACTTTACCCGTGGCGGAGGAGGAGTCAACATGTTCTGTCGGCAACACGGCTTCGATCTTAAGATTGTTGATATGGGGGTAGACCATGACTTGTCATCGTATAGTCAGATAAGAGATATGAAGATTGCTCCAGGAACTGAAGATTTTCTTCTCTCTGCTGCAATGACCGAAGAGCAGATGGATACTGCTCTAAGAAACGGAGCGACTCTTGTTGATGAATGTTCCGAAAACGGATGCAACGTGATTTGCATTGGGGAGATGGGCATCGGAAACACTTCTCCATCGAGCATTTGGCTTCACCTCTTCGGAAATGTTCCTTTGGAGGAATGTGTCGGTGCCGGATCGGGGGTTGCAGGAAATCAACTAAGCCACAAATTTGAGGTGCTCAACACGACAGTCAGAAAATTTAGGGAGAAATTCAAAACTGACGACACTATTAATATTATACGCTACTTCGGCGGCTTTGAGATGGTAGGTGCTATCGGTGCCATGCTACGGGCGGCAGAGAAGAAAATGATTATCCTCGTCGACGGATTTATCATGTCTGCCTGCATGCTCGCTGCAAGCAAGCTGTATCCAGAGGTCCTGGATTATGCCATCTTCGGCCACTGCGGCGACGAACATGCTCATGCCAAGATGCTCTCCCTGATGAACGCCAAGCCTATATTGAATTTAGGACTCAGGCTCGGAGAGGGCACGGGGGCTCTTTGCTCCTACCCTATCATTGAAAGTAGCGTAAGAATGGTTAACGAAATGAATAATTTTGAAAATGCAAATATCACTAAATACTTCTAAATGGTGGCAGAATGCATGGGCTGCCCTGATTTTCTTTACCCGTCTGCCTTTCTGGAGATTATACCAACCTCCCAAGGAGGCTTATAGGGCTGTTGTGGAATACTGGCCCTTAGTGGGCTGGCTTACCGGCGGCATCATGGCATGTACGATTTACTTCGGTTCTTATGTCTTGCCACAGAGCATTGCAGTTATTGCCGCTATTCTTATAAGAATTCTCATCACCGGGGCGCTTCATGAAGACGGACTGACTGATTTCGTTGACGGATTCGGGGGCGGTGGAACTGACCGTCAGCGTATTCTCGACATCATGAAAGACTCAAGGATTGGCACTTACGGTGTATTGGGCATCGTGTTCTATATCCTCATCCTCTTTTTTACTCTGTCTTCTATCCCCGTTCCCATTGCTGCCGTTACGGTATTTGCTGCCGACCCTTATGCAAAGATGATTGCCGGACAGATCATTGAGATGATGCCATACGCCAGGACTGAAGCAGAATCCAAGGCAAAGAATGTATACAGGAAATTCAATATAAGTGCCGGGATAAGTCTTGCCATACAAGGATTATTGCCCTTAGGACTGTTCTTTTTCTACACGAAGGGAGTTGTCAACTGGCAAATGGTTGTCTTTGTCCCATGCATTGTAATGTACTTTATGTATATGCTGATTTGGAAACGCCTCAGGGGGTATACGGGTGATTGCTGCGGGGCTTTGTTCCTTCTCATCGAACTGTCTTTTTATCTGACCGTAGCTATATTATGGTTTCAGCTAATGCACTCTACTGACAGCGATACTAACCAGATGATATATAATTTATTCTATAAAAACTGATTGAGATATGAAGGTTACTCTGATACGACACACAAGTGTTGACGTGCCGAAAGGTATATGCTATGGCCAAACGAATGTTCCCGTTGCCGCCTCATTTCCGGAAGAAGCTGAACGGACTAAACTGGCATTAAGCGGTAAACACTTCGACAAGGTTTTCTCGTCTCCTCTCACAAGAGCAAGACTACTGGCAGAATACTGTGGGTATAAGGACTATACTACAGACGACAGACTCCTCGAAATGAATATGGGCGACTGGGAGATGAAACGCTATGACGAGATTAAGGACGACAACTTACAAAAATGGTATGACGACTACATGCATGTTGCCACTACGAACGGTGAGAGTTATCCTATGGTGTATGAACGGCTCGCTTCGTTTCTCGACGAACTGAAGACGAAAGATTACCAGAATGTTGCAATCTTCGCACATTGCGGAATATTGCTCTGTGCCGGCATCTATGGCGGTCTGTTTCCCGAAGAAGGCTGCTTCAAACATGCTGTTGACTACGGTGGAATTGAGGAAATAGAGATTTAGTGCACAAAGTGGAATTTGAAGTATAAACAATAAATTATCAGGATAACAATAAAAGATGTTTAGGCAATTAGCTATTATTATCGGATGCCTTGCCGTGGGCGAATTTATAGTGTGGCTCACAGGCATAACAATACCGTCGAGCATCCTCGGAATGCTGCTTCTCACCTTTCTACTAAAGGTGAAAGTGATTAAACTGGAATGGGTGGAAACAATATCCAACTTTCTCGTAAAGAATATGGGATTCTTCTTTGTTCCACCAGGTGTCGCCCTTATGCTCTATTTCGACATTATCAAGGCAGAAATCGGACCAATCGTTCTTGCTACGGCACTCAGTACGATACTCGTACTTGTCATTACGGGATGGACCCACATTCTTACAAGAAAGGTAATTAAGATTATCAAAGAAAAAATTTAACAGGATAACTATAAGAAATTTAAAATGGACATTCACCAATATCTTAGCAACGACTATTTCTTGCTGACACTTACTTTTGGCGTTTACTTTCTTTCAAAACTTGTAAGAAAAGTATTACAGCTCCCTATCTTTAACCCTATTCTCGTTAGCATAGCTTTCATGATTTGCTTTCTTACTGTTGCCGATGTTGACTACGAGACATATAAGATTAGCGGTTCGAAGATTGACTTTTGGCTAAAGCCTGCCGTCGTGTCTCTTGGCGTTCCTCTCTATAAGCAGCTACATTCCATCAAGCACGAGATGATTCCTATCTTCATGTCGCAGCTCGTGGGCTGTCTTGTCGGCATCGTATCTGTCGTTATGCTGGCACAGTATTTCGGAGCATCCCGAGAGGTAGTTCTCTCCCTCGCAGCTAAATCCGTAACAACGCCAATAGCAATGGAAGTAACACAGAGCATCGGCGGTATTCCGTCGCTTACGGCAACTATCGTTGTCTTTGTAGGCATCTTCGGTGCCGTAACGGGATTCAGGATATTGAAATACGGACATATCGGTATGCCTTCATCTCAAGGTATTTCGCTTGGCACGGCTTCGCATGCCGTTGGCACCTCTGCCGCCATGGAACACGGTATGGAACATGGAGCTTACGCCTCACTTGGACTTACCCTCAACGGAATCTTTACG
>DAIOXG010000188.1:0-5573 GCA_036758085.1 Prevotella sp.
AAGGGTGAGAAGGTGGTGTAAGAGACCACCAGCCGGTGGGTGATCATCGGGCTGTGCCGTCCGGAGGCTGCAAGTTCGCGTAAACCGTCGTTTGAGGATTGCCCGTCCGACTAATTCCGACGGAGGGTGGAATGCTTGAGACGTGGGGTGACCCACGTACTGGATAAATGGCAGGCGCCGCAACAGCCGAGAGGCTGCTGCGGAACAGAACCCGGCTTATAGGGACACTGTTTTCTTTTTATTTTATATCTCTTTCTCCGCTGCTGTAGGCAACGGATTTTTTATTTCTTAATACTCTGAAGATGAACATTAAAAGAATTGCGTATTTCTTAAATACAGGAATTTGGAACAGCGACTTTGCCGACAAGCCGCAATACATAAGATTTGCCGTTGCATCTCTCAGAATGCTGATTCTTGCTATCGAGAGATTCACGACAAAAAGAATTATTGATGCCGCCGCAGCACTAACCTACTCCACTCTGCTTGCCATCGTACCGATTCTTGCCGTAGTGTTTGCCATCGCCAGAGGATTCGGATACAACAAATACATTGAGGAATGGTTCAGAGACATTCTCTCCAGTCAACCTCAGGCAGCAGATGCCATCGTGGGATTCGTAAACTCATACCTTATCCATACGCAAAGCGGGATAATACTCGGTATTGGACTCCTCTTTATGCTTTGGACCGTAACCATGCTTATACGCAATATCGAACTCACATTCAACAATATATGGCAAGTGAAAAAGCCAAGAAGCTTCTTCAGAACAGTAACCGACTATATGGGAATGTTTATACTTGCCCCGATAATCATCGTCGTAACATCAGGAGTGTCTATTTTTATGGCAACGGTGGCTAACGAAACAGAAGGATTTGAACTCCTGGCACCAATGGTGAAAAGACTATGGGACTTCACTCCATACGTATTGATGGCGGCTGTATTCATCGCATTATACGTGTTCATGCCTAATACGAAGGTAAAAATACGATGCGCCATCATACCGGGAATAATTGCCGGCGTGGCGATGCAGGGACTGCAACTTTTCTATATCCACTCACAGATATGGGTGAGCAGCTACAACGCCATCTACGGATCGTTTGCCGCCCTTCCGCTCTTCATGCTATGGGTTCAGATATCATGGAACATCTGTCTGTTTGGCGCCGAACTCTGCTATACGAGCCAAAACATGGAGGAATCGGCTTTCCGCACCGAGACTTACAAAATCAGCACAAGATACCGCATAATGATGAGTATTCTGCTAATGAGCCATATATGCAGACAATTTGCAAACGGAGGGAAGCCGTTTACCGCCCTGGAACTGAAGCTGCGCACAAACATTCCTATCAGAGTTGTACAGGAACTGCTGTACGAACTGACAAGCATACATATGGTCAGCGAGATAACAAGCGACGAAAAAGGAGAAGTAAGCGTTTTCCAGCCGGCAGAGGACCTGTCGAGACTCAGCGTAGGAATGCTTATCGACAGATTTGAGACTAAGGGAAAATGGGAAATCAGTTTGAAGATGGAAAACTCAAGCCACAAGAAATGGAACGCCGCTATCGCCAACCATTCTGCTTATCTTAACGAACAGAGGAAGATTTTACTGAAGGACATGTAACTTTCGGCTATAAAAAACAACGTATCATAGAGATATACTTGTACGGGAGAAAAATAATTCGTACATTTGCGCTTGAATATTCACTATAAACAAATATCTAAAATGGAATTACCTGATTTTATGTCATACTCCAACAAATTCACCAACGGAGAATTCTTGGAGAAAATATCAAAAATCGCCAAACGTGCAGGAGCAAAACTTGTTTACGTGTCGCTGATTCTGTATTACACTCTTCAAAGCGACAAAGTCGCTATTAAAGACAAGGCAATTATAGTTGGAGCACTTGGCTATCTCATCAGTCCACTCGATGTCATTCCAGATGCCATCCCTATCATTGGTCTCGGCGACGATCTCGCCGTGCTGCTGTATGTTCTGAACAAAATCGGAAACGTATCTGATGAAATCAAGGATAAAGCAAAGTCAAAACTCGTGAAGTGGTTTGACGAAGATGAAATGGAGGAAATAAGCGAGATTAAATTCGCCGACAATAAAACAGAATAAATTATTACCTCATATTTTTACATTTTAATTCATAGAGGGTCCTTTACCGAGCCTGTTTACACAAGTGTTTTCAGGCTTTACGGTAAAGGATTTTTTATTTTATTTCTTCTTATAAATTTTATAATTCAGTGCCGCAACGACCACACTCATAAGCGGAGACAGAATATTGAACACACAATAAGGCAAATATGTAAATGTTGATACACCAAGTACCGTGCTCTGTGTCATTCCACACGTGTTCCAGGGCACAAGAACAGAAGTAACCGTAACAGAATCCTCCGTCGTACGGCTGAGCAAGCGTCTCTCATACCCCTGACGGTCGAAAACATCCTTAAACATATTTCCGGAAAGCAAGATGCACAGATACTGGTCGGCAATGGCAACATTCAGCATCACCCCCGTAGCAGCAGCCGACCCAACAAGCGAAGTTCTGCCCTTAACAAGGTGTATGAACAGACGCGTAATTCCACCAACAAAGCCTGCCGCCGCCATCGTTCCTCCGAAACACATGGCACAAATAATGAGCCATATAGTATCCATCATACCTGCCATTCCACGTGTCGAAACGAGTTCCGACAGTATTGCGCTGTCTGTATGAACAGATGTACTCCCATACAGACTCTTCATGGCAGCAGTAAATAAAGACGGGTCTATTTCCGAATAGACTCCACGCTGGAATATACAACCGGCGATGACAGCCATAAGCGACGAAAGGAACAGCGTTATTACTGGCGGCACACGTCTGGCAATCAACACTCCCGTCAAGACTGGCACCATCAGTAACCATGGCGTCAGATTGAACCTCCCCTCTAAAGCCGAGGTAAATCTCTGCACGTCATCGGCATTCCCGGAATCGCAAATGAATCCGGCAACAAGAAAAACAAGTACGGCAATTGTTATCGAAGGTACAGTTGTTATCAACATATATCTAATGTGCGTAAACAGCGGTACTCCGACACCGCTCGAAGCAAGCGTTGTAGTTTCTGAGAGTGGCGAAATCTTATCACCGAAATATGCACCAGAGATTATTGCTCCAGCTATCCACCCCTCAGAAAAACCTTGCGCCCTGCCTATACCCATAAGGGCAATGCCTATAGTGGCGATTGTAGTCCATGAACTTCCAGTCATCACACTGACGAATGCACATATCACACATGTTGAAGCAAGAAAAATATCCGGATGGATTATCTTCATACCATAGTAGATCAACGTAGGCACTACTCCACTTACCATCCATGATCCACCCAAGGCTCCTATCAGCAACAATATTATCAAGGCACTCGACACACTCGCCACATTCTTCGTAATAGCATTCTCGAAACTTGACCAAGGAACATGAAGATACACCATTCCGACAAGAACGCAAAAGGCAGATACCGTAAGCAGCGTTACCTGACTCGCTCCACCAAGAGAGTCGCTGCCGAAATTGCGTATCGTCAAAGTAAGCATAACAACAAGCAC
Source organism: Prevotella sp. (assembly GCA_036758085.1). Classification (GTDB taxonomy): domain Bacteria; phylum Bacteroidota; class Bacteroidia; order Bacteroidales; family Bacteroidaceae; genus Prevotella. The sequence goes on from DAIOXG010000188.1 coordinate 3,579, forward strand.
TATTATCGGGAGAACTGAAAGACGCGCCGAAGGACGCTTCTTTAAGAACATATCATGTTTTGTATTCTTTTCCATCTAAATCACTGCATTTTTATACATTAAAATTCATTTCTCGCATTAACAAACTACAAAGTTACTGCTTTGATGGCAAGAAACAAAGACATTTACTCCTTTTATAACAAAAGTATAGCATAAATAAAGACCTTGAAAAACATTCTGCATAAACATACATCGATTATAGACAATAAACATCCATACACATTAAAAGTCAACTGAAAAAACTTTTATTTCAATAAGCCAATATATTATTGACAAATATTTATTACCTTTGCAAAAGTAGATAAAAGCTAATAACTAAAAAACATAAAACAAAATGAACAGTGATCCAAAAGATTGTCTTTATTGTCAGAACAATGAGACATTGCACGACTTGATGATTGAAGTTGCAAAACTTAGTGTTTCCCGCGTATTTATCTTTAAGGAGCAGACTTACCACGGTCGCTGCCTCGTAGCATACAAAGACCACGTAGATGATCTCAATCTGCTGAGCGACGACGAGAGAAACGCCTTCATGGCTGACGTTGCCAAGGTAACACGTGCCATGCAGAAGGTTTTCAATCCTGACAAAATAAACTATGGCGCTTATTCTGACACTCTGTCACACCTTCATTTCCATCTTATTCCTAAATATAAAGGCGGACCAGATTTCGGTGGTGTATTCCAGATGAACCCAAAGAAAGTATATCTGACGGATGCCGAATACACAGAAATGGCAGAGGCTCTGAAAAAAGAACTTTAATCATAGCCAATGAGAATTGACATAATAACCGTGCTCCCCGCCATGATCGAAGGATTCTGTAATGAATCCATCCTGGCGAGGGCACAGAAAAAAGGATTGGCGGAGATTCATCTGCACAATCTTCGCGACTATTCTGCCGACAAATGGAAACGCGTTGACGACTATCCTTATGGCGGATTTGCAGGAATGGTGATGCAGTGTGAACCAATTGACCGTTGCATCTCTGCCCTAAAGGCCGAGCGAGACTATGATGAGGTAATTTTCACTTCACCCGATGGGGAACAGTTTAACCAGCATGTGGCAAACGACCTGTCGATGAAACAGAACCTAATAATCCTGTGCGGTCACTATAAGGGCATCGACCATCGCATCCGTGAGCATCTTATCACTCGCGAAATTAGTATCGGCGACTATGTTCTTACGGGCGGTGAGTTGGCGGCGGCTGTCATGGCTGACGCTATCGTGAGAATTGTTCCAGGTGTTATCAGCGACGAACAGAGCGCATTGTCCGACTGTTTTCAAGACGACATGCTGTCAGCCCCAATCTATACTCGCCCTGCTGATTACAAGGGATGGAAAGTGCCTGATATCCTATTGAGCGGAAATGAGGCTAAGATAAAGGACTGGGAGATAGAACAGAGCTACGAAAGGACAAAACGTCTACGCCCTGACCTTCTGAAATAAATTCACTTATTAAATATCTGCAGTTTCAGTTACAGTAAGGCGCGTACAAGACTCTGGTCATAATCCGATATGGGTTTACATCGAGTTTATAAGCAGCATTTTCATGACAATCTACATGTTTACAAGTGGTTACATCGAAATGCTCAATACCGTCAATCCAAATCCGAACGCCATTGTAAACTTCGTATCAAATCCGCTGTTTTGGCTGCCGGCACTGGTTGCAACAGTCACGGGCATCGTGATATTTGTGTTCTGCCTTTTCGACAGTACTGTAGGACCGAACAAATACGGAGATTCTCCTAAATACATTAGTGAAGACACTATTACCAAGTAATACCAAAAAGTTCCCGACATACATCATTCTGTTGCCTGTTGGGAACTTTTTGCATTATAACCTCCTTCAATACTATTCTACATCCACATGAAAAACTTAGGAAACACTCCCGGATCAGCATCTATAGTATAGATAGAAAAGAATCCTTACAAATTTGTAAGGATTCTATTATAAATTC
>DAIOXG010000189.1:0-5544 GCA_036758085.1 Prevotella sp.
GACGATATGGGCTGGACGCCCTAACAACAACGCCAATCCTGAGGCTAAGGAATACTTGCCGAAGGTTAGGGAACTGGTTTGGAAAGGAAAATACAAGGAGGCACAGGACATGGCAACGGCTCATGTCATGGCTAAGACAAACTGCGGTATGCCGTACCAGCCGTTTGGCGACCTCTATATCAACTTCCCCGGAATAGAAAGATACTCCGACTACTACCGCGAACTGAGTCTCGACTCGGCACGTGCCGTTACTACATACAAAGCCGACGGAGTTACTTACAGACGAGAATATATTTCTTCGCTGAGCGGCAACGTTATCATGGTGAGACTCTCGGCAAGCAAACCGGGCATGATTACGTGCAACGCCATGATGACTTCGCCACAACAGGATGTTACCATAAAGTCGGAAGGCGACGAGATTCTGCTTAGCGGCATCAGTGGATGGCACGAGGGACTGAAGGGAAAGGTGCAGTTCACTGGACGTGCCGCAGCGCAAATCTCCGGTGGAACGATGGTTTCAGAAGATGGAGTGCTGAAAATTAAAGGCGCTGACGAGGCTACACTGTTTCTTACCATTGCCACAAACTTCAAGAAATACAACGATATCAGCGGTAACGACACCATCATTTCCGAAAATACGCTGAGGGAAGCAATGAAAAACTCGTTTGCACAGCTGAAGGACAAACACGTGGCTATCTACAAAAGTCAGTTTGACAGGGTAAAACTTGACCTCGGAAAGGATTTTTATGCCGACAAGCCTACTGACTGGCGCGTGGCTAATTTCAAAAGCCACAACGATGAGCATCTGGTGGAGACTTACTTCCAATTCGGCAGATACTTGCTTATCTCCACTTCTCAGCCGGGCACGCAGCCACCTACCCTACAGGGTATCTGGAACGACAAGATGATGCCGTCGTGGGACAGCAAATATACTTGCAACATCAATCTGGAAATGAACTACTGGCCGGCTGAGGTGGCTAACCTGAGCGACTTGACGGCTCCGCTCTTTTCACTGATAAAGGACGTGAGCGAAACGGGCAGGGAGTCGGCTCGCGTCATGTATGGCGCCGACGGATGGGTGCTCCACCACAACACCGACCTATGGCGAGTGACGGGGGCTATCGACAAGGCGCCGTCGGGACTGTGGTCTACGGGCGGGGCTTGGATGAGCCAGCACCTGTGGGAGCATTATCTGTATACCGGCGACAAGAAGTTTCTTGCTGATGTTTACCCTGAGATGAAAGGGGCGGCAAGATTCCTTAACCAGATTCTCGTGCGCAACCCGAGCAACACCAACTGGATGATTTGCCCGAGTCTGTCGCCTGAAAATCCTCATCCTCACCATGCCACGACGGCTGCTGGGGTTACGATGGACAACGAACTTATCACCGACCTCTTCTCTCATGTAATCGAGGCTTCTAAAATCCTCGGCATGAAACAGGACAAGGCGTTTGCCGACAGTTTGCAGGACAAGCTCAACGGACTGCTGCCGCTGCAGACCGGACGATGGGGACAGTTGCAGGAATGGAAAGACGACTGGGACAATCCTGACGATACTCATCGCCACGTGTCGCATCTCTATGCCTTGTATCCAAGCAACCAGATTTCGCCGTTCCGCACACCGGAGCTTACTGCCGCTGCTCGCACTTCGCTCATTCACCGCGGCGACCCGTCTACGGGATGGAGCATGGGATGGAAGGTTTGTCTGTGGTCGCGCTTGCTCGACGGCAATCATGCACTGAAACTCATCGGCGACCAGCTCACTCTTGTGCGCAACGAAAAGAAGAAGGGTGGTACCTATCCTAACTTGTTCGATGCTCATCCGCCTTTCCAAATCGACGGCAACTTCGGATGCACCGCAGGAATCGCCGAGATGCTCCTTCAAAGCCACGACGGTTTTGTATATCTTCTGCCGGCTCTGCCTGACGCATGGAAGGAGGGAACGGTGAGCGGACTGAAAGCTCGCGGCGGTTTCGAGGTGAGCATGACTTGGAAAAACAACAACATCACCAAGGCTACAATCATTTCTAACAACGGCGGCAACCTGCGCATCCGTTCTGCCGTGCCGCTCACTGGCAAGGGACTGAAAGTGGCTAAGGGCGAGAACAAGAATCCGTTGTTTGCCACACCTGCCAACGTGAAACAGAAAATCAACTTCCCCGACAAAATAGAGAAAATGCCTGAACTCAAAAAGACATATCTCTATGATGTCAACACCAAGAAGGGAGAGATTATTGAATTAGGAATGAGGAATTAGGAATGAGGAATGAGGAATTATTACTCCATGTCTTATTAGTCCTATAAGTCTTATTAGTCATATATGTCTTATTAGTCCTATAATTCATAAAACTCCCATTTCTCCCATAACTACAAAAATAACAAAAAATTAAAATATGAAGAAATCACTATTACTCGCAGCTCTCATGCTGCTCGCAACTACAGCCGTGGATGCTGCCAAGAAGGCAATATACAAGCCTTGGGACAACGGCAAACTGAAAGTTTCTGACAATCAGCGATATCTCGTTCACGAAAACGGAAAGGCTTTTTTCTGGCTCGGCAACACGTCGTGGCTGATGCCTGAAAGACTGAACCGCGACGAGGTGGAATATTTCCTCGACAAGGAGCGCCAGTGCGGATATAACGTGGAGCAGATTCAGGTGCTCAACGCTATCCCTACGTTCAATATCTACGGTCAGCAGGCTAACAATAAGGAGTTTGACTTCTCCAAGGTGTCTAAGCCAGGTGTATATGGCTACTGGGAACACATGGACTATATCGTGGACCGCGCTGCTGCCAACGGCATCTATATCGCCATGGACTGTATCTGGGGCTCGATGATCGGACAGATGGACGTGAAGAAGGCTACGGCTTACGGAAAGTTCCTCGGCGAGAGATACAAAGACAAGCCTAACATCATCTGGATGATTGGCGGAGATATCCTCGGCGACAAGAAACCGGAGGTGTGGGACGCTCTCGCCCGTGCCATAAAAAAATATGACAAGAACCATATCATGACGTTCCACCCAAGGGGCAGAACTACATCGGCTCGCTGGTTTAACGACCGCGAATGGATGGACTTCAACATGTTTCAGAGTGGACACCGCCGCTACGGACAGCGCAACGGCGACGGCGACTATACTATCAAAGACAATACCGAGGAGGACAACTGGCGCTATGTGGACATGAGCTTCGAGAAGAAACCGCTGAAACCGGTCATCGACGGCGAACCGTCGTATGAGGATATTCCTCAGGGACTGCACGACTTCTCGGCTCCGCGATGGATGGACTACGACGTGCGCCGCTATGCTTACTGGGCTGTATTTGCAGGATGCTTCGGACATACTTACGGACACAACTCCGTGATGCAGTTTATGCGCCCTGGAGTGCAGGCTTCGTTTGGTGCTGAGAAACCTTGGTGGGACGCTATGAACGACCCTGGCTACAACCAGATGAAATACCTGAAGTGGCTGATGCTCGCCTTCCCGTTCACCGAAGGTCAGGGCGACCAGAGCATCATCGCCGGACAGAACGGTGAGCGCTACGACCGCGTCATCGCCATGCGCGGCTCTGACTTCATGCTCGTTTACAACTACAGCGGAAAGCCTATGCAGATAGACTTGACGAAAATCAGCGGAGCGAAGAAGAATGTTTGGTGGATGAACCCAAGCAACGGCAAACTGACTTACATTGGCGAGATGGACAGCAAAGTTACGAAGTTTACTCTCGACGGTGCTTATCTGCGCGGCAGCGACAGAGTACTTATCGCTGTTGATTCGTCAAAGAATTACATCGGCAAGGAACTGAAGGAACTGGAAGAGAAAGACTAAAAACAATATTTGTAAATTACGGGATTACCCGTAATAAGACCACATTATCAGCCCCGACAACAAATAAAAATGTTGCCGGGGCTGATTGCTCATAGAATATATCAATAATACTATAGAAAAGCTCGTTTGCATTATATTTTGTCTTTTAATAACTTTGCAACAGAAACAAAAGAAAGGACTAAAAAAATGGCAAAGAAGATTACAAATAAAGTGAGTTGGGTAGGTAAAGTTGACTGGGAACTGACTACATTCCACGGCGACGAACTGTCAACACGTCATGGTTCGAGCTACAACTCATATCTTATACGCGACGAAAAAGTGGCACTCATCGATACGGTATGGTTGCCCTACGACAAAGAATTCGTTACAAGACTAAAAAAGGAAATCGACCTGAATGATATCGACTATATCATTATGAACCACAATGAAGTGGACCATAGCGGAGCTCTGCCGGAACTGATGCGCGAGATTCCTAACACCCCGATATATTGCACAAAGAAAGGCGAGGCTATTATTCGCGGACACTATCACCAGGACTGGAACTTCGTAAATGTAAAGACAGGAGATACCCTTCCTCTTGGAGAATCCACACTGACATTCATTGAGGCACCAATGCTCCACTGGCCAGACACGATGTTTACATATATGAGCGGAGACAACATTCTCTTCTCTAACGACGGATTTGGACAGCACTTCGCATCGGAGTCACTCTTCAACGATTCTGTTGACGAGAACGTGATGATGGCAGAGGCAGAGAAATATTATGTCAATATTCTTAATCTGTACAGTCCGATGGTTTTGAAGAAGGTTAAGCAAATCCTCGACATGAATCTGCCTATCAATATGATTTGTCCAAGCCACGGAGTTATATGGAAAGAGAATCCAATGCAGATTGTTGACAAATATCTGTCGTGGGCTGACTCCTATCAGGAGAACCAAATCACTATCATCTACGACACGATGTGGCAGTCTACCAGACTCATGGCACAGGCCATCGCTGAAGGTATAACAAATGAGGATCCTTCTGTTACGGTAAAGATTCTCAATGCCGCAAAAGAGGATAAAAACGATGTTCTCACTGAAGTATTCCGCTCTAAGGCAATTCTCGTTGGCTCACCTACGATAAACTACGGAATATCGTATGCCATCGCCGGACTGCTTGAAATGATCCACGGACTGAAGTTCAAGAAGAAGAAAGCAGCAGCTTTCGGTTCTTACGGATGGAGTGGCGAAGCTATAAAACAAATCAGCGAGAAGCTGCAAGGCTGCGGTTTCGAACTCGTCAACGACGGATTGAGAACGCTGTGGGTTCCCGACGGCAAAGCCCTCGACGAATGTCGCGAATACGGAAAGGATTTCGCAAAGGCTATTAATGAAAATGCTTCTGGTTCTCACGGAATCAGTTTCCAGTGTTCATTAAAAATAAAATAAGTTGTAATTAAAAACAAAACCATTATGAAAAAGTATGTATGTGATGTTTGCGGGTATGTTTACGACCCGGCAGTAGGCGATTCTGACAACGGTATCGCTCCAGGTACAGCATTTGAGGATCTTCCAGCGGATTGGGTTTGCCCTCTCTGTGGAGTCGGAAAGGATGAATTCAGCGTAGAGGAGTAATTTAAGATTTACTTCTGTTACCAAATCCTAAAAATATCAAGTTCCGAGATTAATTATATTGAAAAGATTTGACTATAAGAAATATAATCCTTATATTTGC